>JAZNVA010000205.1:0-4895 GCA_045592565.1 Eubacteriales bacterium
CGCGCCGTGAAGCTGTCGGGCTCCTTCGTGCCTTGGCGATTCAAGGCGCTGGTGGACAAATTCGGATCCTCTCCCGCCGCCATGAAGCAGGCGGGGATCGCCTACGCCACCGACCAGATCATCGATCTGTTCGCCAATGGCGTGACCAACGTACACGTATATTCCATGAACAAGCCCGATGTGGCGCGGCAGATCCTGAATCATCTGTCGGATATTCTGGGATGAGCGGCAGGGTGTTCGTCAGAGAATACGCCGCCCCGCCCGTGGACCGTCGGGAGATCCTTCGGTACGGCGGAGCGCGGGGATCGGTTGCCGAGGTGGAGACGTTGTTGGAGGAGTGTCTGACGGCGCTTTTGCCGCGGCTCTCCTATCGGGTATGCTTCGGGGAGCTTCCCGTGATCGTCCGAGACGATGCGGTTACGCTGGGTGAAGCGACGGTGACATCCGCGGCGCTTGCGCAGAGGCTGACAGGATGCGACGGGGCGATCCTCTTTGCCGCCACCATAGGGCATGAGCCCGATCGGCTGATCGCCCGATACGGAGCCGTATCTCCCGCCCGCGCTCTGCTGACACAGGCGATCGGCACCGAGCGGGTGGAGGCGCTTTGTGATAGATTCGAGGCGGAGATGAGAGAGGAGCGGACAGCCCAGGGGAAGTCCTTGCGCAGACGGTTCAGCCCGGGCTACGGGGATCTTCCGCTGGCGTGTCAAAGAGAAATGTTTTCCTATCTGAATTGCTCCGCGCGGATCGGCGTCTGCCTTGGCGAGAGCTTGTTGATGTCGCCCTCCAAATCGGTGACGGCGATCATCGGAATCGAAAAATCGGAATAAAAAAGGATTGAGAATATGAAAATTACCGAGTATCTAAAGGATCATATCGTCTATCTGGACGGCGGCATGGGGACGTTGCTGCAGGAGAAGGGGCTGAAGGCGGGAGAGTTGCCCGAACGGTGGAATATTTCTCGCTCCAAGGCGGTCAGCGCCATTCACAGAGAGTATTTTAATGCGGGGTGCCATGTGGTCAATACCAACACCTTCGGCGCCAACCGCCTGAAATTTTCGGCGATGGAGCTGGATTCCATCATTGAGGCAGCAGTTGCCAACGCCAGAGTTGCCGCCCGCCAGAGCAAGGGCAAGCAGCCCAAATGGGTAGCGCTGGATATCGGCCCCACGGGACGGATGCTGAAGCCCTTGGGGGATCTGGATTTTGAGGAGGCGGTTTCGATCTTCGCCGAGACCGTGAAGCTGGGCGTGAAATACGGAGTCGACCTGATCCTGATCGAGACCATGAGCGACGCCTACGAGACCAAGGCGGCACTGTTGGCGGCAAAGGAGAATTCCGATCTTCCCGTATTCGTTTCCAACGCCTACGGCGCGGACGGAAAGCTGATGACGGGAGCCTCTCCCGCGGCAATGGTTGCCCTGCTGGAGGGCATGGGAGCGGACGCGGTGGGCGTAAACTGCTCGCTCGGACCGAAGGCGCTCGCCCCCATCGTGGAGGACTATCTTGCCCATGCCTCGGTGCCCGTTCTGGTGAAGCCCAACGCGGGACTTCCCAAAATGGTAAAGGGAAGGACGGTCTATGACGTCTCTCCCACCGAATTTGCCGAGGAGCTTGCCGCGTTGCTGGAGAAGGGCGCGTCCCTGGCGGGAGGATGCTGCGGAACCACCCCCGAGCATATTTCCGCGCTTACCAAGCGCGGAGCGACCGTTCAAAAGAAATCCGTACAAGAGAAAAACGAGACCTGTATTTCGTCCTATACCCATGTCGTATGCTTTGGAGACGAGCCTGTTCTCATCGGCGAGCGGATCAATCCTACGGGGAAGAAGCGCCTGAAGGAGGCACTTCGGTCGGGGGATATGGACTATATTCTGAAAGAGGGGATCGGTCAGGAGGAGCGAGGCGTACACGTGCTGGACGTCAACGTGGGACTTCCCGAGATCGACGAGCCCGCGATGCTTTGCGAGGCGGTGTGCCGCCTGCAGGCGGTGACGCGTCTGCCTCTGCAGATCGACACCGCTGATCCCGTGGCAATGGAGCGCGCGCTGCGCCGTTACAACGGAAAAGCCATGATCAACTCGGTGAGCGGTAAGAGAGAGAGTATGGCGGCGATCTTTCCGCTGGTGAAAAAATACGGCGGCGTGGTCGTTGCGTTGACCTTGGACGAGGGAGGGATCCCCGCCCGTGCCGAGGAGCGCGTGGCGATCGCAAGACGGATCATGGAGACGGCGAAGGGCTACGGGATCGATAAAAAGGATCTGATCTTCGATCCGTTGGCACTGACGGTCAGCGCCGATCCCACCGCCGCTGTGGAGACGATTCGGGCGGTAGAGATGATCCGCAGAGAGCTGGATTGTCACGTATCCTTGGGTGTGTCCAACGTATCCTTCGGTCTGCCCCACAGAGAGCGGATCAGCGCGACCTTCTTCTCGCTGGCGCTGGCAAACGGACTGTCGGCGGCGATCATGAACCCCTATTCCGACGAGATGATGAGCGCATACTATACCTATCGCGCGCTGGCGGGCTTGGACGGAAACTGCGCCGATTATATTGCCTACGCATCCGCGCTGGCGGATGCGCCCACGGTAACCACCTCTGCTCCCGCGCAAAAGGCGGAGCGGAGCGAGACGACCTCCGAGCTGAGAGGCGCCATCGTCAAAGGACTGAAGGATCAGGCGGCGGCACTTACTGCGCAGATGCTGACTACCGTACCTCCCATGCGGATCGTGCAGGAGGAGATCATTCCCGCCCTGAACACGGTCGGGGAGGGATTTGAGAAACAGCAGGTCTATCTGCCTCAGCTTTTGATGAGTGCCGAGGCGGCGGGCGCGGCGTTTGAGCGGATCAAGGCAAGTATGCCCGCGGACCGTACGGCGGATCGGTGCGCCCTTGTATTGGCGACGGTAAAGGGCGATATCCACGACATCGGTAAAAATATCGTCAAGCTTCTTCTGGAAAATTACGGCTTTGCGGTCACCGATCTTGGACGGGACGTCCCTCCCGAGAGGATCCTTGCCGAAACGGTGCGGCTCCACGCGCCCATTGTAGGGCTGAGCGCTCTGATGACCACCACGGTTCCCGCCATGGAGGAGACGGTCCGTCTGCTGCGCAAGGAAGCCCCGTGGTGTAAGATCATCGTGGGTGGCGCGGTGTTGACAGCGGAATACGCCCGTCGGATCGGATCGGATTTTTATGCGAAGGACGCCATGGAGGCGGTGCGGTGCGCCGAGGAGATCGAAAAAGGGCTTTGACATCACCTTGGAACCCCTCTAAATTCGTTAAAGCTATTGACGAATATCGGAAAGTATGCTACAATGGATTGAAAATAAAAATATTCATGCATGAAAGGAATTTTTTATGTTTAACGCAAAGGACTATGGAGCGAAAGCGGACGGGATCACTCTGGATTCTCCGTTTATTCAAAAGGCGATCGATGCTTGCGCAGAGGTAGGCGGCGGCACGGTTTATTTGCCCGAGGGAACCTATCTGTGCGGCACCATTCATATGAAGAGTAACGTTCACGTTTGGATCGATAAAGGCGCGCTCATTCTGGGTAGCAAAAACCCCGAGGATTTTGATCCCTACGAGACCGATGCGGCAAACGAGGAATTTCAGGACAGAAGTCACAGCTATTTCCATCATAGCCTGTTCCATGCCGATAATGCCAACGATATCGCCGTAACGGGATTTGGAAAGATCGATATGCAGTCCGCGTGGGAATTTATGGAGTTTTCCGACAAATTCAGCAAGGGAAAGACCTATCGCTGGTGCCGCGGATGTAAGGCGTTTGCCTTCAAGGAATGCACCAACGTGGTGATCCGCGACCTGGTCATTCGCAACGTGACCGACCTTGCCGTATATGTGGCGGGATGCGAGAACGTAACGATCTCGGGATTGAATATCTTCACCCACGTGGACGGAATCAGCCCCGACTCCTGCAAGAATATTACCATCTCCGACTGTATCGTGGACGCGGGAGACGATGCGATCGTTCCCAAGTGCTCCTACGCGCTGGGCTACTTCAAGCCCATGGAGAATCTGACCATTTCCAACTGTGTGTGCCGTAGCTCCGCCTCGGCGATCAAGTTCGGAACCGAGTCTAACTCCGCCTACATCAACACCACCGTAACGGGATGTACCATCTACGACACGGGCATGGAGGGACTTTTCCTCATGACCGCTGACGGCGCTTTGGTGGAGGGCTTCTCCATCTCCAACGTGACCATGCGGAACGTGGCGTCTCCCCTTGTGCTGATGGTGGGAGAGAGAGCCCGCGGTCCCGAGGGAACCAAGGTGGGTAAGATGAAGAACATCTCCATTTCCAACGTGGTGATCACGGGCCCCTACACCGAGACGATCACCGAGACCATGGCGCAGAACGGATGGGATCACGTCAACAACAGTCTGGTAAAGACACCTCACCGTATGCCCTTCGTGATCGGCGGTCAGCCCGACAGCGTGATCGAGAACGTCAACCTGTGCAACATTCAGTGTGTCGTTCCCGGCGGCGGAACGGAGGAGGACCGTGATATCGTCATGAAGGAGTACCGCAAGGAGTATCCCGCTGTGATCATGTACGGCAAGAAGGCTCCCGTTTACGGTCTGTTTGCCAGAAACGTAGACAATCTCAAGCTCTACAACGTAGAATTTGAGCCCGAGAAGCCCGACGCGAGAGACGAGATGCTTCTGGAGAACGTAACCCGCTTCAAGAGAGTTTGATCAAAGGATCCACGGCGTGACCGATAACGGTCACGCCGTTTTTTGTAAGACGAAAACCACGCGATAGTCGCGTGGTTCAAAAGAGGCTCTGCCGATGAAGAGAAAGCAAATAAAAAGCAAGGGCAGAACTTTATCGTGTCAAAGGCTCCCTTGTGTAAAGGGAGCTGTCGAGCGAA
>JAZNVA010000206.1:0-6851 GCA_045592565.1 Eubacteriales bacterium
TCTCGGGATAGCCCTCACGGCGAAGCTCCTGCCTCAGGCTTGGATGCATTCCTTGATTTCCATCAAAGTCTTGACGCGATATTCCACAGGGAGATCGGTATAATAGTTCTCAACGTCCATCAGGATCCCTGCAACTCCCGCATTTTTTCCGGCAAGAACATCGATGTCTCTGTCGCCGATCATCACGCACTCCTCCGCCATCAGTTGATTTCTGCTCATCAGATCAAGAAGCGCGTCGGGCGCGGGCTTTCTCGGAAATCCTCCCCCGGCAAGCTGATAATCGGTAAAATACCCGTCAAGCCCCCAGCGCTGAAGGTTATCGATCACAACGCTACCGCTGTGGGAATAGATGTAGCATTTGCCGCCGTTTTCCGTAACGTACTTCAATAGCTCCTCAGCCCCGTCTATGGGCTGCGCGTCGGTTTTGATAGATTTCCGATTTCGCTCACGGAATGCAAGCGAGCACTCCTCTTCCTTCCCCTTCGGAGCAAATGCCAAAACGGCACTTCCGATGCTGTACCGTTTGATCATGAGGTAGATCTCCTCCTCAGCTTTTTCGACTCCACAGTCAAGCAACGCCTCCCGCATCGACCGAACAAATACGGGATAGCTATCGGACAGCGTTCCGTCAAAATCAAAAATAAGGTGCTTGAATTTCAGCATTCCTTTTCCGTTCCTTTCTCAAGAGCAATTCTTAACGGTTCTATTATAGCACACGCAGAAAGGAAGGTCAAGCATTTTTCCATAATCCCCATAATAAAGCCGACGGGCTTTGCCCGTCGGCTTTGCGTTTATTCAAAATTCCCTTGATCAGTGTCCCATCATGATCTCGGAGATCAGATCCATAACCTTTTGGTGGCATCCGCCGCATCCCGTGGAGCAGTGAGTCACCTTCTGGACGTCCTCGAAGGCCTCCAGCACCGAACCAAAATCCTTATGTGTATCCAACGCGTTGGCAATATCCGCGTAGCTTACTTGCTTGCAGTTGCACACCATATAATTCTCTTTCATGTCTCGTTCCTCCGATTTTGATAAGTACCTATGATCTTAGCCGAAATATCTCGCAAGCAGTCCCTCGAACGCCTTGCCGTGTCTCGCCTCGTCGCGAGCCATCTCGTGGACGGTGTCGTGGATCGCATCCAGGTTCAGAGCCTTTGCTCTCTTTGCCAGATCGAACTTGCCCTCGGTAGCACCGTTCTCCGCAGCAACTCTCATCTCCAGGTTCTTCTTCGTGCTATCGGTTACGACCTCGCCCAGCAGCTCAGCAAACTTAGCGGCATGCTCTGCCTCCTCGTATGCTGCCTTCTCCCAGTACAGACCGATCTCGGGATAGCCCTCACGGTGCGCAACTCTTGCCATTGCAAGGTACATACCAACCTCGGTGCACTCGCCCTGGAAGTTTGCACGAAGATCCATGATGATATCCTCAGGCGCGCCCTCTGCAACGCCTACCACGTGCTCTGCCGCCCAAGACAGCTTGCCCTCGTCCTGCTTGTTGAACTTCTCTGCGGGAACCTTACACTGGGGGCATCTTTCGGGAGCAGCATCTCCCTCGTGAACGTAACCACATACAGAACATACAAATTTTGCCATAATTAAAATCTCCTTTTTTATAAAAAATATTTTTTAACTTAAATTGTGTCTTGACATTTTTTGCAAATGCCGCTGAACTCCACGTGGCATCCTTCCACAAGGAAATCCTCATATCCCATCGTTCCGTCCGTCAAAGCAAGATCGTCGACTTTTGTTTCCACATCTGCTACTGCGCCACAACACCGACAAACCGCATGATAATGCTTTTTGGTAGTAATATCAAAACGGTCGTTAGCTTCTGTCAGCTTTAGTCTTTGGATCTTCCCCTCTTCGGCTGCCTCCGCTAAAATGCGGTAAACTGTCGCTCGACTGATCCCCGGGAATTTTTCCTGTACCGCCTCATACACCATTCCTGCAGAGGGGTGATTGTGCATGTTGCAAAAGACGTCGGTAACGATTCTCTTCTGTAGGGTATTTCTTTGTTGTTTCATAATACTCCGTCCTTATTGAGAACCATTCTTTATTACAAACACATTATATCATGTCTTTTTGACTTTGTCAATAGCTTTTTTGAAATTTTTTAAAAAATTTTTACCCCGCTGCAGTTGAATACAGCGGGGCTTAAATGATTAGTTTTCTTCTTTATTTTTCTTTGCGCGGTTTGTCAGCTTATTCATAACTACAACGCTCATGATAATCACGAAGATCACAAGGAAGATGCTGAGCATTCCCTGCCACATATACTGCAGGGAAAACAGAAAACGGCTGACGTTAAAATTTTCAAGAATATTCATGGTACTCTCCTTTCTTAACCGACGAAGGCACCGAAGCCGCCGGCAATCGCCAGAATCAAGCCACCCGCAATAACGGATGCGATCTGACCGGATACGTTAACACCGATGGAGTGCATCAGCAGGAAGTTCTGGGGATCTTCCTTCAATCCCATTTTATGAACTACACGTCCGGACATGGGAAATGCGGAGATTCCCGCGGCACCGATCATGGGGTTCATCTTCTTCTTGGTAAAGAGATTGAGGAACTTTGCAAACAAAACGCCGCCTGCGGTATCGAAGATAAAGGCAAAGAGACCGAGAGCCAGAATCAACAGCGTTTCCCATACGAGGAACTTGGACGCCTCCATCTGAGATGCGATGGTAATGCCGAGGAAAATAGTAACCAGATTTGCCAGAACCTTCTGTGCGGTCTCAGACAGAGAATCCAGAACACCGCATTCACGGATCAGGTTACCGAACATCAGGAATCCAACCAGCGCTACCGAGGAAGGAGCAACCAGACCTGCGATCACGGTAATGATGATGGGGAACAGGATTCTGGTGGTCTTGGAAATATTCTTTCCCTCGTAGGGCATACGGATCATGCGCTCTTTTTTGGTGGTGAGCATCTTGATCACGGGAGGCTGAATGATAGGAACCAATGCCATATACGAATATGCTGCCACCATGATCGCGGGGAGATATTTCGAACCCAGCTTCTGTGCTACAACGATTGCAGTAGGGCCGTCAGCCGCACCGATGATACCAATGGATGCCGCGTCAGGCAGGTCAAAGAACAAAGATGCCAGACAGAAGGTAAAGAAGATACCGAACTGAGCCGCCGCGCCGAAGATCATCAGCTTGGGGTTAGACAGCACAGGACCAAAGTCGATCATGGCGCCGATACCGATAAAGAGGATCAAGGGGAAAAGCTCATTGGCAATACCCGCATGGAACAGCGTGGTCAGAGGGCCCTCCGCGCCGATGGCTCCCGAGAAGGGGATATTGACCAGAATAGTTCCAAAGCCCAAGGGCAACAGAAGCGTAGGCTCCATGTCCTTCTTGATGGCAAGGAAGATCAGCAGAGCTCCGATAGCCCACATCACGACGTACTTCCAACCGCCGTTTTGAAACAGCGCCACAATTCCGTCTACGAGAAACGATAAGTTGTCCATAAAAACTACCTTTCTTTTTGTTTTTTGAAGCATTCACACAAAAAAACAGACCCCTATCAAACCATACACATTCGAGGAATGATAAAAGTCTCGTTTTAAACCTTCGTTCATGGCGATCCGGATCATGATCGGATTGACGAATCCACCCACACGGTAAGCCGTGCAAACTACTCCCTTTTATTTCTTATTTATTATACACTCCCCCCTTACGTTTGTCAAGTATATTTTCACATTTTTAGAAAAAATTCGGCGGCCCATACAAGCCGCCGATCATATTTTAGATAACAAATTGAATGGTACAAAATGCCGCGTAGATTCCAAGAAGAGCTATGCCCTGCACGCGAGAAAGCTTTCCGCGAATCAAGGTAGGAACCGTCAGGAGAAGCATCACGCCCATCATAACGGGAAGATCCATCACAAGGGATGCAGGATGACCGCCGATCGTGGATTCCACGGGAACGGCAAAGGGAGAAATGGTTGTGGCAATACCGCTGACCAAAACCAAATTAAAAAGATTGGCTCCGATCACGTTTCCAAGAGAGAGCGCTCCGTGTCCCTTTGCGAGAGCGGTAACAGCGGTTACAAGCTCGGGGAGCGACGTTCCGAGTGCCACAAAGGTCAGCGCGATAACCGTATCAGGCACACCAAGCTCGGTAGCGATATAGGTTCCGCTGTCCACCAAAAGATTGGCGCCACCTGCAATAACACCCGCTCCGATCACCAAAAACAGGAGCTCGCGGATCATTGTAATTCCCTTCTTTGCCTTCGTACGGGCGAGCGCGATCACCGCATATACCACAAACAATGCGATCATAACAAATGCGATATAACGGATCACACCGCCCTTATAGATCATAAAGGCTCCTCCGATCAAAGCCACCAGCGTCTCAATGACAAACCCCTTCAGAGAGAAGGAAAATCCGACCTCCTCGTCCGCCTTCTCGATCTCGACCTCGGGGGGCTTCTTTCCGTTCTTCATGGAAAGAAGCGTACTGATCATATATACGACGAAGCCGCACATCAGCACGATACCGACCCAACGGGTGAATTCGCCCATCAGATAAGCAACCAAAACGTAGAACACTGCGGCAACAAAGAAAAAGGCAGTGGGAAGCACCAGGGCCTTACGGTCGACACGCCCCGGCTTGATCGCAATGGTAAGCGCGGCGATCAGAGAGGTGTTACAGATAATCGAGCCAACGGCATTTCCGTACGCCATTCCTCCCGATCCCGCCATCGCTCCTTGTGCGGACACCATCACCTCGGGAAGTGTTGTTCCGATAGACACCACCGTCGCACCGATCAAAAGCTCGGGCAAATGAAACCGACGAGCAATTCCCGACGCGCTGTCCACAAACCAGTCTCCTCCCTTAATGAGCATCAAGAGACCAACAACAAATAGCAAAATCTGAATGAACATATTTCTATCTCCTTCCTTTTCCTTCCACAAAAAAACAATATATGGAACACCACATATTGAACACCTTCGAAAGCCGACCGGATCCATGGATCATGCTGTTGACTTGCACAAACGGATCCCGTGCGCCGCTACTCCCTAAAATATTACTTATTATATACAAAAAGATTTGCGTTGTCAATGACATTTGAAAATTTTGTCGAATCCTGAACAAAAAACAAACGGTATGCTTTCCATACCGTTTGCTTGAAAATCAATCGATTCAGTTGAAATAACCTTCTCTGTACAAAAGCTCAGCAATGAGAACTGCTCCTCCTGCCGCGCCGCGCAGCGTGTTGTGAGACAAACCGACAAACTTATAGTCGTAGACCGTATCCTCACGCAGACGTCCGACTGTAACTCCCATACCGCCGTAAATGTCGCGGTCAAGAGCCGCCTGAGGACGGTTATCCTCCTCAAAATAAGTAATGAACTGCTCGGGAGCATGGGGCAATCCAAGCTCCTGGGGCTTACCCTTGAACTCCGCCCAAGCCTTGAGGATCTCTTCCTTTGTGGGCTTATTCTCAAAACGCACGAACACAGCCGCCGTATGGCCGTCGGTCACGGGCACACGGATGCACTGAGTGGTGATAACGGGCGCATCCGCCTTGACGATCTCACCATTCTCTACCGTACCCCATACGCGCAGAGGCTCCTGCTCACTCTTCTCTTCCTCGCCACCGATAAAGGGGATCACGTTGTCAATCATCTCGGGCCATTCCTTGAACGTCTTACCTGCGCCCGAAATTGCCTGATAGGTGGTTGCCACGACCTCTTTGATGCCGTACTTTCTCAGAGGCGTCAGAGCGGGTACGTAGGACTGAATGGAACAGTTGGGCTTAACAGCAATAAAGCCTCTCTTGGTTCCCAATCTCTTTCTCTGAGCGGCGATCACCTCCAGGTGAGCGTCGTTGATTTCGGGAATCACCATGGGAACGTCGGGAGTCCAACGGTTTGCGGAGTTGTTGGAGACCACAGGGATCTCTGCCTTGGCGTATGCCTCCTCCAGAGCCTTGATCTCGTCCTTCTTCATATCCACCGCACAGAACACAAAGCTACAGAGCTTGCCCATCTCCTCGATGTTTGCGGCATCCAGCACCATCATCTTCTTATACTGCTCAGGCATGGGAGTTTTCATCTTCCATCTGGTTCCCACAGCCTCCTCATAGGTCTTACCCGCGGAACGAGCAGAGGCAGCCAAAGCCGCCACCTCAAAATAAGGGTGGTTCTCCAAAAGTGTCAAAAATCGTTGACCGACCATACCCGTAGCACCAACGACACCGACTTTCATTTTTTCCATAATGCAATCTCCTTCCTTCCGTAAAACAATCGTATTGTATATAATCATATCACATTTTTTTGCAAAAATCAAGGGGATATCCACTGACAAAATGTAGAATGTATCAAAAAAACACCCTCTTGATTTGTGAATTGGCAATAAAAACGGATCAGTTGGTTTTCATTTTATCATAGACCTCGCTTCGAGAAAGTCCCAACAGCTTTGCCGCCGCCTTGATTGCCTCATTACGGCTCATCCCCTCACCAAGATAATATGCCACCGCTTCCTCCACGGTCATCTTTTCCGTTCCCTGAGCGGCAACGGCTTTTCCTTTTCCGCCCTCAATGACCAACACGTATTCCCCTCTCGGCTCCCTTGTCTCATAGACTGCCACCGCCTCGGACAACGTGGTACGAAGGACCTCCTCATTGAGCTTGGTCAACTCACGGCAAAGAGCGATCCGCCGATCCCCGCCCAAGGTCTTTTCCAGATCCGCAAGAGTGGTTCTCAGCTTATGGGGCGCTTCGTGCAACAGAAAGGTTCTTGTCTCCGATGCCAGTTCCTCCAGCCGCTCTCTCCTTTCTTTTTTTGGAACGGGCAAAAAGCCCTCAAAGGTGAACCGCGCGGTGGGCAAT
>JAZNVA010000207.1:0-12510 GCA_045592565.1 Eubacteriales bacterium
TAGAACAATCCCTCAGTCAGCTTCGCTGACAGCTCCCTTTACACAAGGGAGCCTTTTTTGTTCACCTATTCCTTGTCAATTTTACTGACAGGCACTGCCTTTGTGTCCACAAATACAAAATACGGCATACCTCTTTCGAGATATACCGTATTCTTGCAAAACTGTCCTTTAGAGAACAGCTCTAAAGAGGTCTCTCTTTTTTCTTTCAAGTGAATATTCCGAAGAAGAAGCCCACCAATCCGTCCGGATTGGTTGCTTTTGCGCAAGGAGAAGAAAGGGGATTCGGGAAGAAGGGGCGCAAAACGGGGTTCGATTTCCGTGAGGCTCCCTTGTTTCTTTTAAGTGAATATTCCGAAGAAGAAGCCCACCAATCCGTCCGGATTGGTTTCTTTTGCGCTAAGAGAGGAAAGGGAAAATGAGAACAGACGCGCAAAACGGGGTTCGATTCCCGTTATTCTCTTTTTTCTTTGGAGCGAATGAACCGAATCGGTATTTCTGATTTTTTGCACGGAAAATTTGTTCCGTGAGGAATGATCTTGACAATTCCTTTTTTTATTATAGTTCCACGATTCTTTGTATCAGCCAAAGCACACAGGGCATGGTGGCAATAGACAGCAGAGAGCTGGTTCCCACGCCTTGCGCGGAATAGCCGGGGGCAATGTCGTGAATCTCCGCCAGCATGGTAACGGTGGTGGCGCAAGGCATTGCCAGTACGGTGGCGGCAAAGAGAATCCATTGATCGCTACAGCCCAAAAGATACATGACTCCGCAAATGGCAAGAGGAAAAACGATCAATTTGATCAGGCACAGAAAATAGATCTTGCCTGAAAGAAAGACCTGCTTCGCGCTTCTCTCCGCCAGCAACGCGCCGATGATCAGCATGGAAACGGGAGTACAGAGCGACGCCATATAAGAAAGGCAGGACATGACGGGGATCGACACCGTTGTGACGGCGGCGGTTACGCCCGAGGGAAGAACGGTAGGAAGCACTCCCTTCAGCACGTAGATGCCAAGACCGATCATGCTGGGAACGGTACCGAAATTCAACAGTTTTTTGGGGGTGAGTCGAATATCAGGGCGCTTTCTGGAGAGGATCACGATGCCCCAAGTCCAGAGAAAGACGTTGAAGCTGACTACGAAGAAGGCACCCATGAAGGCGCCTCTTGCGCCAAACAATGTCTCCAAAATCGGAATACCGATAAATCCAACGTTGCCGAAGATCGCGGAAAACTCGGTGATCTTCCGCTCATTCAGATCGCTCAGCCAGTAGCAGGCGCCGAAGGAAAGCAGGGCGAGAATGGCGTGGATCAGCAGACCGAATCCCAGCGTCTGAAATCCCAGTACCAAATTTTCGGTGGTATATTCCATGCGGATCACGGAATAAATGATCAGGGCGGGCTGACCGATCGCGATGATGAGGCGAGAAAGATTTTTTGAGGCGGTGTTGCTTACCACACCCGTCTTTCCCGCGACAAAGCCGACGATCAGCATAAAAAACAGGGTGATGACCGTATACAAAAAGGGAACGAAATTCATAGGATCATTCTCCCCTCAGCGCGTCCAGCTTTTCCTTGATGCGCTTCATATCTGTCAACATCTCTTCCTTGCGGCGGGGATCCCGCAGCAGAAGGGCGGGATGGTAGACGGCGGTGATCTGAAAGCTGCCGCGATCGAACCATTCTCCGTGCTCCTTGGTGATCTTGAAGTCGGGCTTGATCAAGCGCATGGCGGAAATTCTGCCGAGACATACAATGATCTTAGGCTGGAGCAAACGAACCTGTCGGCGAAGGAACTCCATGCAGGCGTCCTCCTCAGCGGGTAGGGGATCCCGATTTTTGGGAGGACGGCATTTGAGAATGTTGGCAATATAAACGTCCTCGCGGGGAATATCCACCGCAAAAAGGAATTTATCCAACAGCTGACCTGCCCGTCCCACGAAGGGGGTGCCCGTCTTATCCTCGTTTTCACCGGGTGCTTCGCCCACGAAAAGAATGTCGGCTTTGGTATTTCCTACTCCGAACACACAGTTGGTTCGGGTTTTATGTAGCTCGCAGGCGGTACAGCTTTGGCAATCCGCCAGCAGTTGATTCCAGGAATCGGCGTGGCTCATAAAGAGCTCCTTTCTGTGAATATGGATTATTGAGTAATTTTTCTGCACTCCAGATAGTATCTTTTGTCCTCGGCGTGTCCCATGGAAAAGGTCTTTCTGGGGAGCGCGCCGTCAAACATCACGGTGGGGAACAGCTCGTCCTTTTCCATTCCCGAGAAAAGGAAGCCCATGGCGCGGTCGCGGGAGGAGAGGGCTTTCACGGATTCCTCTCCATGAATGTAGTCCACCTCTGCCTCGGTATGCGCACGCAGGTAATCGTCGATGAAATCCTGAAGCGTTCCCACGGTCAGCTGACGGACGGGAGACGCAAAGGTCAATCCGCCCCGCTCCGTGCCGAAGACATATTCCACAGCTTGAGGCGCGGCATCACCCCGCAGGGTATCGGCATACTTGCGCAATTGGGAGAGCACGTCCGAAGGATCTACGTTGAACAGCACGCGGTAGATGGGCTCGAATTTCAGAGAATCGTCGTGAATGTTCACGACCTCCGCCAGAGCAAAGCGGGCGGGATGAGTAGCGGCGGCTTCAGCGCCGAGCGTTTCCTTGACCTCTTCATAAGCCGCCTTGGCAGATGCCAGAGAGTGATTTCCGTCCCCTACGGCAAAGAGCAGAGGGGCGAGGGCGGCATTCCCGTAACGTGCTTTCATGGCGTCGGGCGTGATCAGAGCCTCCAGCTTTTCGGAGACTGCGGTCTGCTCCTCCTTGGTCAGAAATCTGCCGCAAATGTGTCCGCCGCGAAGCATCAGATCGGTATCGTAGGCGATCTCGCCCGCAGCGCCGATGAGGGGCTCAATGACGGTTTTTTGCCCATCGTCAATGAGAAGCATCACGTGTGGCAGCTCGATCGCCGCCCCCCTTCGAATGGCTACTCTGGGGGGGATCCGTTCTACCACGGTAGCTTCGGTGGCACGAATCAGGGAGGAGGCTCCCTTTCTATAATCGTAATCCTCCAGGTCGATCGCCATCACGATACCGCGGCGCACTCCACCGTCGGATTGAGTTCTTTCCACGTAGATCATGGACTCGGGGTGGCAGAGCAGAACCTCGGAGAGATATTGCTTCATGGTTTCGTTGATGACGGGGATCCGCTCCTCGGTCTTGGACAGATAGACCTCGGGAAGGATCAGACGCAGGGTAGAGGGGGTGTTGCCCACCAGCTCCTCTGCCGCTTCCCAGTATTCGGGCTCGCTGGTGAACTGGTCGCAAGCCACCACTGCCCATTTGGAGGCATCAACCTTTTTAAAATCGGGTAGTAGAATATCCGCGGGCTTATAGCATGCTTTTTTCATGGTTTTCTCCGTTTTTTCTGAATAGATTTGGGTTGTACGGATTCAAAGATGGGGAAGAATCCGCGGGATCTGCAATCTCTGTATTCCTCTTCGGTCCGTACCGTCCACAAAAAGCAGGGGGTACGGAACGCTTGGCTCAGAAGGCGTACCGAGAGCCGTCGGCGCAGGGCAACGTTGACTGAAATAAAGTCAGGACGGGACAGAGGATTCAGCAGAAAGTGAGTCAAAAGGAATCCCACAGTACGACTACCGCGCCGCGAGGATCTTTTTGCTTTTGTTACGAGCTGTCCTCTGGCATAGGAGGGGCGGTAGTGCTTGAACCACCGCAGGATCAGTGGGCTGAAGGAGACGACGCAAAACGCGCCGTGATAGATATCCATCAGGCGGCAGACGCGTTTGCAGAGGGCTTGGTTTGGCAGTTCTCCCTTGAATTCCAGCATCAGGGGAACTCTGCCGCGGATCAGCCGCAGCACCTCGATAAGGGTGGGAATGGTCTCCTGTGTGTGTTTGAGACGTAGCGTTTTCAACTGAGCGCAGGTCAGGTCGGAGATCCGTCTGTTGACGCCGCACATACGGCGAAGATCGTCGTCGTGAAAGACCATGATCTGTCCGTCGCGGGACATCTGCAGATCCAGCTCAATGCCGTATCCCGCCCGTGCCGCCGCCGCAAAGGCGGAAAGGGAGTTTTCGGGGATTTCCTTTCCCCAAAGACCTCGGTGAGCATAGCTCCCCAGAAGAGGCTCCATATCGGCTCCCGCCGAGACACGAGGCGAAATGAGAAATACGTACAGCAGAAGGATGGCGACGAGGATCAGAAGGATAAGACCGATGGCAAAGGTCATTGCGCGTTGCGCTTTTCCAGAACAGCGGCGGCGCGAAGCACGGTGAGCTGGGTTTTTCCGTCGGGGATCTCACCCGCCAGCACCATTTCCTTCAATCGGTCAAAGGGGATCCGTACCAATTCGATAAACTCGTCCTCATCGCGGTCCACCTCTCCAAAGGTCAGGTCCTCGGCGAGAAACATATACATACGCTCGTCCAAGATCGCGGGGGAGGGATAGTGCATACCAAGATAGGTGATCTTACCGCTGACGGCTCCCGTTTCTTCTCTCAGCTCACGGACTACGGTCTCGTTGGGATCCTCGTCAAAGGTATCTCTCTTACCTGCGGGAAGCTCCAGAAGAACGTCGGCGAAGGGATAGCGATACTGCTTGACGCAGATGACCTCACCCTCAGCGGTCATGGGAAGGACACAAATGGCACCGATGTGGCGAATGTACTCTCTCATCGCGGGCTCTCCGTTGGGAAGCGTGGAGATATCCTTGTAGAGATGGACGACCTCTCCGTCGTAGATCAGCTCGGTAGAGACGGGAGTTTCCCAAAGGTGTGCAAGTTCGTTTGGTTTTTGGCTCATGGTAATGCCCTCCTAAGTAAACATATTAGTACAACTATTTATTATACAACAAGTTTGGGATAAAATCAAGTGGAAATGAAGAATTTGATGACTTTTCCTCTTGCTTTTGCATTGGAAATATGATACAATAAGAGCGGAAATCAGGAAAACGAATCCAGCAAAAGGAGCGAAGCATGAAGCACGTGGATATTTATACAGACGGCGCCTGCCGCGGAAATCCCGGTCGAGGGGGGTGGGGGGCGATCCTGGTCTATGGAAGCAGAGAAAAGGAGCTTTCAGGGGGAGAGCCCATGACCACCAATAACCGCATGGAGCTGATGGGCGCCATTGCCGCCATGGAGGCGTTGCGGGAGCCCTGCGATATTACTCTGACCTCGGATTCCAAATATCTCACCGACGCCATCAACAAGGGGTGGCTTGCCTCGTGGAAGAAAAACGGCTGGATCAAGGCGGACAAAAAGCCCGTTCTGAACGTGGAGCTGTGGCAAAGGTTGGACACCCTTCTGCAGACACACACGGTACGCTTTGTGTGGGTTCACGGACATATGGGACATGAATACAATGAGCGGTGCGACGTTCTCGCGACTACCTTTGCCGATCGCTTGACGGGAGATTGATGATGAAGAAAAAACAGATTTTGTGCTTTGGAATTGGGCTTCGGGGAGTATTGCTCCAAAAGGGAAGCGATCTGCCGATCGTCGGGGCAGAGGAGCTGCTGAGGCGGATCGGACAGAGGGGCGCGAGGATCGTTGCCGTGACCTCTATGCCTTGCGCGGAGGCGGAGCAGGCTTTGGAGCGCGTCGGAATGCGCGGCTATTTTGAGCGGGTGTTCGGCTGCGACGATCTTTCCTTCCCAAAAACGAAGAGAGAGGCATACGGAGAGCTTACCGAGCGGATCGGTGTTCCAGCCGAGAGCATGGCGATTCTGGATGCCGATGCCGAGGTGATATGCGCCGCAAAGGCGGCAGGGCTTTACGGAATCGGATTTGGACAAGACGTGGCGCTGGCGGCCTGCTGTGATACGCTTCTGAAATCCTATTCCGATTTGGACTATCTGGGCAGAGAGATCCCCTTGCATCGGGTAAGGCTCGGTCTTGGCGGAGGCGCCTTGCTTCAGGTCGCGAATCGAAGCCATACCCAGATGATGTCCTATGTGATCGACACCCCGGACGGAAGCTGTGTTGTGATCGACGGCGGCAATCACCGTCCCGAGGACGCAAAGCATCTGGAGACGCTGATCCGAGCGAGAGGCGGTCGGGTGTATCTGTGGATCATCAATCATGCCCACGGAGATCATCTTGGCGCGCTTCTTTGGTTGCTGAAGCAGGAGCGCTTTGATATTGAGATCGACCGTATCTGCTTCAGCTTTCCGCCCGCGGAGTGGTTTCTCGGCTTTGAAAACGGGAAGAATTACCACTACGTAAAGGAGCTTTTTTCGGCGCTAAGCGCGCGGGGGATCCGGGTCGAGGAGCTGGTGGCGGGAACGCGCCTGCAGGTGGGCGGAATGTCCTTCTCGGTTCTGGGCGGATGCCGCAATTACGAGCGCTATACCACCGTCAACGATACGACTGTGGTCGTCAAGGCGCATTTTCCGACGAGAGACGTGCTGTTTCTTGGAGATCTTGGCGTGGATGGCGGTCGTGATCTTGTGGAAGAGTGCGGCGCCGAGGCGCTTCGGTGCGACGTCGTGCAGATGGCGCACCACGGACAGAATGGCGTGGAAAAGGATTTTTACGAGCTGGTACGCCCGAGGATCTGTCTTTACACCGCCCCCGACTGGCTGTGGGAGAATGACAACGGCGGAGGCAGAGGCTCGGGAATATGGAATACGCTGGTGACTCGCCGCTGGATGGAGGAGCTGGGAGCGGAAGCTTCCTATCCTTGCGCGGACGGCGATTACGTATTTGAATAAAATCAGGATGAGATGAGGCTCAGATTGGGTCTCATCTTTTTTCTTTTCTCTGCCCAAAACAGACAAATTTCGCAGAAGAGACGGAGTATAATAGGAACAGAACGAAAGGGAGGGGCGACGATGGGGCAGACGGTTTACGTGGATTTGTTTTTTCTTGTGAATTTCAGTATGGATTTTCTCTGTCTGTTTCTCACCGCGAAGATTCTGGGCGTACCCATGAAGCTGTGGCGGGGCGTGATCGGTGCGGCTGTCGGCGGACTTTTTGCCGACCTTGCCCTCTTTTTGCCCGTGGGACAGATGCTTTCCTTGGGGCTGAACACCGCCGTCTGTGCCCTGATGTGCGCGACCGTCTTTTTTGAGAGAGGCAGAGGACGCTCTCTCCCGCTTTACATATTGGTTTTCGTGGCGATCTCCATGGCGATGGGAGGCGTGATGACCGCCCTGTTCAACCTGTTCAATCATATGCCTTTGTTTGAGGGGATCGAAGGCGCCGAGGGGGACGGGATCTCGGTGTGGATCTTCTTCGCTTTGGCGTTGATCAGCGGAGCGGTTACGTTACTCAGCGGTCGTTTTTTTGCGAGACGGTCATCCCAGAGGTACGCTACGGTGGAGCTGTGGTACGGAGGAAGGTGCGCCAGACTGTACGCGATGACCGACAGCGGCAATCTGTTGCGGGATCCGCTCAGCGGAAAGCCTTGTATCGTGGCGGATTTTCGCGCGATGGAAAAGCTATTGCCGCCACAGATCATTGAGGCGGCGCGTCGGGATGCGGCGCACGCGTTGGAGACGGTGGGGAAAGCGGACGGAAAAAATCTCCGTTTGATCCCGACACACACCGCGGCGGGGGATTCTCTTTTGCTGGGTGTGCGCATGGAGCGGATCACGGTTCGAACCGAGAAGGAGTGCCATCCCGTGGACGCCTACGTGGCGTTGGCGGAGCTGGGGGATCGGGCGCAGGGCAAGGAGGCGCTGCTGCCCTGTGTGCTATTGGCGGGATAGAATGAAAGGGAGGAGAACGGTATGTGGCAAGAGCTGAGCGAGTGGATGAGGTGGTTGGGCGGATGGATCGCTGAAAAGTGGAAGCGGGGAATCTACGCCCTGAGAATGTGGCTGTACCGCCGAAGGGGCGGTGTCTATTATATCAACGGCGCGGAGGTATTGCCGCCCCCGTTGCCGAGAGAGGAGGAGGCGGAGCTGCTTCTTCGTCTCCATGCCGACGAAAACGCGAGGCAGATCCTGATTGAGCATAATCTGCGATTGGTGGTGTATATCGCCAAGCGATTTGAAAATACGGGGGCGGGGATTGAGGATCTGGTTTCTATCGGAACCATTGGGCTGATCAAAGCCATCAACACCTTCCGCTCCGATAAAAATATCAAGCTGGCAACCTACGCCTCACGCTGTATCGAGAATGAGATCCTGATGTATATCCGCAAGCACGCGGGAGCACGGGTGGAGGTGTCCATAGATGAGCCCCTGAATACCGATTGGGACGGAAACGAGCTTCTGTTGTCGGATATTTTAGGAAGTGAGGAGGACGAGATCACGGGAGAGATCCAGCAAATGGAGGAGCGGAGGCTGATCCGTCGGGCGGTGGCGTCCTTGGACGATCGGGAGCGGGAGATCATTGAGCTTCGATACGGAATGAGTGGAAAGCGGGAGCTGACACAGAAGGAGGTTGCCGACCGACTGGGAATTTCCCAATCCTATATCTCCCGTCTGGAGAAGAAAATTATCGCCAGACTGCGAGAGGAGATCGAAGCGAATTTATAAAAACAAAAAAAATTTAAAAATTTTAAAAAAACTCTTGCATTTTGGTTTTGAATATGTTATAATCTACTATGTTTGCAAACGATGTCAAAGAACATCGGAATATTAGAAACGAGGTAAGAAACAATGAAATCCGGAATTCATCCCAATTACGAAGAGTGTGTAATCCGTTGCGCATGCGGCGAAACTGTTACGACCAAGTCCACCAAGGGCGGTGAGATCAGAGTAGAAATCTGCTCCAAGTGCCACCCCTTCTTTACCGGCAAGCAGAAGTTTGTTGATGTAGGCGGACGTGTTGACAAGTTCAAGAAGAGACTGCAGGGTGTCAACCGCTGATTCGAACAGAGTTTGATTGCAAAAGGCAGGTCATGCGCGAGATCGCGGGCCTGCCTTCGTTTTTTGTTTCAGAAAGGAGGATCGGAATGATCCGAGAAAGAGAAGGCAGCCTGACCGATCGGGCGATCCTTGTGGGAGTCGTCTGGGGCAGTGAGACACAGGAAAGCGTGGATAAAAGTCTGGATGAGCTGGAGGGCTTGCTCAACACCGCGGGGGGCGAGTGCGTGGCACGCCTGACACAAAACAAGGAAGCTCCCGATACCAGAACGGTGATCGGCAGTGGAAAGGCGGCGGAGCTGGCGTATCTTTGCGCCTGCAACGACGTAACACTGGTAGTCTTTGACTGTGAGCTGTCCCCCTCCCAGATCCGAAATCTGGAGGATATCGTGGGAGACCGTGTGCGAGTGATCGACCGTTCCATGTTGATCTTGGATATTTTTGCGCTCCATGCCGTTACGGGTGAGGGAAAGCTTCAGGTTGAGCTGGCACAGCTGAAATATACGGCGCCCCGCCTCGTGGGACACGGAACCGAGCTATCCCGTCTGGGAGGAGGGATCGGTACGCGGGGACCGGGTGAGTCCAAGCTGGAGACCGACCGTCGGCACATGATGCGTCGGATCCGCGCGCTGGAGGATCAGATCGCCGAAATGGATAAAAACCGAAAGACCATGCGGGCATCGAGAGACCGAAGCGGGATCTGCGAGGTTGCCATTGTGGGCTACACCAACGCGGGAAAATCCACCCTGCTCAACCGCTTGACAGACGCGGGGATTCTGGCAGAAGACAAGCTGTTTGCTACGCTGGATCCTACTACGAGAAAGTTTACACTGCCATCGGGTGAAGCGATCCTGCTTACCGATACGGTAGGGTTTATCAATAAGCTTCCCCATCATCTTATCCGCGCCTTCCGATCCACCCTGGAGGAAGCGTGCGAGGCGGACGTGCTTCTGATCCTCACCGACGCGTCGGATCCCAATTTCCGTGATCAGCTTCGGGTGACAGAGGAGCTTCTGACCGATCTGGGAGCGGTGGGCAAGCCGATCCTGTACGTGTTCAACAAATGCGATCGGGGCTTTGCCGAGCTTGGAAGGATCGGCGTGGAGGCACCCGCCGACAATGTGGTGTATATTTCCGCCAAAACAGGGCAGGGCGTAAACGCCATGGTGGCACGGCTGGAGGAGATCGTGTCCGCAGGAAAACGTCGTGTCATCTATCGGATCCCCAATGCCGACGGTGGCGCTCTGAATACCCTGTACCGTTTTGCCACGGTAGAGAACGTGGAATACGGAGCCGAAGCAATGACGGTGATTGCGCTTGCGGACGCCAAGGCGCGGGGCATGATGCGCCGATACGCGGTGGACGATACGCCCGATGGGGGCGAGGACGAGGAATAAAAGGGATCGGAGAGCCGAGGCTCTCCGATTTTTTCTTTGGATTTGACAAAATCCGACGGATGTGGTATAATAGGCTATCATCTCAGGAAACAGGAGAATCAAGATGAGCGAGATAACAGAACAGTTTACCACGGTGAGCCGCGAAGCCCACGTGGAATTTGAGGAAAAACGGTCGATCTTTCTCGGTCACGCCATTCGCACCGACACGGAGGAGGAGGCGCAGGCGTTTATCAAGGCTCTGAAAAAGCAGTATCAGGATGCGACGCATAACGTGTTTGCTTATATGATGCGAGGAGATCTGATCGCGCGGTATTCCGATGACGGAGAGCCCCAAGGAACGGCGGGTATGCCAACGCTGGACGTGATCCGAAAAAGCGGAGTCCGCAACGTGTGCGTGGTGGTGACACGATATTTCGGGGGAACCCTGCTTGGAGCGGGAGGATTGGTTCGCGCCTATTCTCATACAGCCTCTCTTGCCTTGGATGCGGCGGGGATCATTACCTACGAGCCTTACGGTGAGTATGCCCTTCGTTGCGGTTATTCCGACTATCAGAAATACAATTCGGTTCTGATGGGAGCTGGAGCGCTGATCGATGGCGTGGATTTTGAGGCGGACGTCTGTATCCGCTTTGCCATTCGGAAGCAAGAGAGCGACGCGCTGATCAAAAAGATCATAGAGATCGGTTACGGAAGAGACGTTCCCGCCGAGACGGGAGTTCGCTTTGACTATCGCTAAGCGGATCCTGAGCGGTGTTCTGTTATTGTGCTTGATTTTGAGCTTTGGTTCCTGTTATCAAAGGAATGAGGACTATCCGTTTGAATCCCTTGTGGAGAACGAAAAGGGAAGCATCCCGGCTTATCGGATCGTCTTGCCTGCCGACTGTTCTTCTTTTCTCTGTGAAAAAGCGGAATTTCTTGAGGAGCGGCTGGAGGAACAGACGGGAGTTCCCGTCTCGGTGGTTTTTGATTATGAAAGCGTTTCGGACGCCGTACCCGAGATCCTTCTCGGATATACCTCGCGGGGGTTGTCAAGAAGCAGTCTTGGCTTGTTGCGGAGAGATGATTACCTCTGCATCTCGGACGGAAGAGGAGGCGCGGTGCTTGGTGGAAAGACCGACGCAGCAACCGTTGCGGCGGTGGATCGGTTTTGCAGAGAGCTGCTTTCCTCCGCCTCGTCGGAGTGTCTGATGCGAGAGGACAGCGGTTTTTTCTATGAAGCCGTCTATTCTCCCGAGCGGATACTTCTCAACGGATTTGAGCTTGGACGGTATTGCTTGGTATATCCCGATGATCCGAATGGAAAGATCCGCGCGATGGTGATGCGGTTTCGGGATCGGATCACGGAACGATGCGGTTATGTATTGGACATCTTGTCCGGGGAGGAAAGTCAGGGAACGGAAAAGCAGATCCGCCTCAGACAGTATTCGGATCTGTCGGAAAGCCGCCTGACACACCTATCCCCGATACAGGAGGGTATCGAGATCGGAAGCTATGGAATATTTGGCTTCTCGGTGGGACTTTTGGAGCTGGAATCGATGCTGTCTCCGCGGGAGGAACAGGGAGCTTTTCGGCTTGATCTGGAGCAAATCCGTTCCATTCCCTATGAGAAAGAAGCTTATCGGATTGGAACGGTTCAGATGAACAGCGATACCGCGCCGTCCTCTCCGTCGGAGCTGACACAGCTGCTGTTATCTCTGGGCAAAGGCGGGACGGATGCGATCACCTTTGATACCTTGGACCGTGCGACTTACGATCGGATCAATGACGGCTTGTTCCCGAACGGATATGAGGGCTTGAAAATGAACGGCGAGGCGATCCCCGCCTTTGCCAAGAATGGAAGCCTGATCGCGGTGGAGCGGGAGCTCGTAGGAAATCGCGCAGCGATGACTGTATATCGGGGTGGATCGGAGGCATACGGATTTTATCTGGTGAGTATCAGCGGTTCCGTGTCGGCAGACAGCTCTTTGACGGTGCCACAGTCGGTTCGGGAATCGGGACTTCCCGCGGTGGTGATGATCCACGCCGAGCTGACGGGCAAAGAGCCGACTCTCGCGGATACGGATTCCTGCGGGTTGCGCGCGTTGTATCATGAAACGTATTCCGCAGAAGGAAAGACCTATCTGTTTCAATGCTACGCCACGGGTGATTCTATGGAAATAACCGTGGATGTAAAAAAGGACGAATGGACGTATCGGGAGATTACCGTAAACCGTTTTTCGGTCTATTCATAAAAGTCATAGAAAAAAAGCTCACGGCTATAGGGACGTACCCTAAAGGACAGTTTT
>JAZNVA010000208.1:0-1780 GCA_045592565.1 Eubacteriales bacterium
TCTCCAGAACGCCCTCCTTGTGCTGGGCGACGGGAATGATAGCGACCTGAATGGGAGCCACCTTGGGAGGCAGGATCAGTCCGTTGTCATCGCCGGGAGTCATAATGATCGCGCCGATCATACGCGTGGATACGCCCCAGGACGTCTGGTGTGGATACTGCACCTTGTTCTCGCGGTCGGTGTAGGTAATGTCAAAGGCTCTGGCAAAGCCGTCGCCAAAATAGTGAGAGGTACCGCCCTGAAGAGCAACGCCGTTATGCATCATGGGCTCGATGGTGTAGGTCTCCATCGCTCCTGCGAATTTCTCTTTTTCGGTCTTACGTCCCGTCACAGCGGGGATCGCCAGCGTTTCACGGTAGAAGTCCTCGTAGCACTTGAGCATCTTCAGAGTTTCCTCTCTTGCCTGCTCCTCATTCTCGTGCATGGCGTGTCCCTCCTGCCAGAGGAACTCGGAGGTACGCAGGAAGGGACGGGTAGTCTTTTCCCAACGAACCACGTTACACCACTGGTTATACAGCTTGGGCAGATCGCGGTAGGAATGAATGATATTCTTATAGTGATCGCAGAACAGCGTCTCGGAGGTGGGACGAACCACCAGTCTCTCAGCAAGCTTGTTCTGTCCGCCGCTGGTGACGATGGCGCATTCGGGAGCAAAGCCCGCTACGTGATACTTCTCCTTCTGGAGCAGGCTCTCGGGAATAAACATGGGCATGTACACGTTCTCGTGTCCCAGTCTCTTGAAGCGAGCGTCCAGATCGTGCTGGATGTTCTCCCAGATGGCATAGCCGTAGGGACGGATGATCATACACCCCTTCACACCCGAATAATCCACAAGCTCCGCCTTTTTTACAACGTCGGTATACCATTGAGCGAAATCTACGTCCATGGACGTGATCTGCTCTACCATTTTCTTATCGTTTGCCATTCTTTTTCTCCTGTCTCCTGTTTTGGGTAAAATGTAATCTATATCTATAATATTATAAATCATCTTTGGGAAATTGTCAATAGAGGGAGGGACTAAATTTTCTCGGAGTGGGGAAAAATATCGTAAAAGTCCCTTTTAGGAGGTTCTTATGTCCCGTTCTATTGATATTTTGGGGATTCCCTTTTGCCCCATGACCGAGGCGCAAGCAAGAAAAGAAATTTCCGTCCTGATGAAATCGGGCGCAAATGCCCGTATTTTCACCCCCAATCCCGATATTTTGATGAAAGCAAGAGAGAATCGGGATCTCCGCGCGGCGCTTCGGAGGGCCGATCTTCTGCTTCCCGATGGGGTAGGAGTGATCCTCGCCTCCCGCTTATTAAAAAAGCCGCTTCCCGAGCGGATCACAGGCATTGATACGGCGGAGTGGCTTCTATCCTACGCCACGAAAAAGGGGCTTTCCGTTTATCTGTTAGGCGGGAAAAAAGGCGTTGCCGAAAAAGCGGCACACAGGCTAAAAAAACGGTTTCCCGATCTCCGAATTTCGGGAACACACCACGGATATTTTGACAAACGAAGAGATAGCCGAGAAAACCGCTGTGTCCTTGCCCGTATTCAACAAGCCACCCCCGACATTCTCTTTGTTTGCTTCGGCTGTCCCGCACAGGAAAAGTGGATCGTGGAAAACACCCCCACCCTTCCCTCCTTGCGGCTCTCCATGGGGCTTGGAGGATGTCTTGACGTCTGGTCGGGAGAGAAAAAACGAGCACCCGCCGTCTTTCAGCGGACGGGGACAGAGTGGCTCTGGCGCGCGTTGCGGGAGCCAAGACGGTTTTCCTCTCTGCTCCGCGCACCCCT
>JAZNVA010000209.1:0-2280 GCA_045592565.1 Eubacteriales bacterium
TCGCCACGTTTGTGGCGGTGGGGCAAATTCCGCAAGTGGCAGATTATTCGACGAGCCTATAGGCTCAGCGTGTGGAATGCCCCAAGGGGGCTAGTGCAAGCCACCGGCACGGCCGGTGGCTATGACTTGCAACAGCAATCAATACTATATGGAAAAACAATAATGGAGGATACATTTTATGAAAATTCAATTTGGAGACCTTGTTCTCGAAAAGCAGGAAGCCCTGACCGTATATGAAGCGGCGCAGGAGGCAGAGCTGATCAGCCGCGCCGTGATCGCCGCCAAGGTGAACGGCGAGGTCTGCGCCCTGACTACCCCCCTGACCGATGACGCGAAGGTAGAGCTCCTCACCTTTGCCGATGCCGACGGCGCCCACGTGTTCCGTCATACCGCCTCTCACGTTCTGGCGCAGGCAGTGAAGCGTCTGTACCCCGCCACCAAGCTGACCATCGGTCCCGCGATCGAGGGCGGCTTCTATTACGATTTTGACAGCGAGATCTCCTTCACCCCCGAGATCCTCAAGGCGATCGAGGACGAAATGAAGAAGATCGTCAGGGAGAACCTGAAGATCGAGCGATTCGAGCTTCCCCGCGCCGAGGCGATCGCCCTGATGACCGAGAAGGAGGAGCCCTATAAGGTCCAGCTTATTGAGGAGCTCCCCGCCGATGCCGTCATCAGCTTCTACCGTCAGGGAGAGTTCACCGACCTGTGCGCAGGTCCTCACCTCTTCGCCACGGGCGCCATCAAGGCGCTGAAGCTGACGCAATGTACGGGCGCGTATTGGAAGGGAGACCAGAACAATAAGATGCTCCAGAGAGTATACGGAACGGCGTTCCCCTCCAAGGACGAGCTGAAGGCGCATCTGGAGCGCATCGAGGAAGCCAAGAAGCGCGACCACAACAAGGTGGGACGCGATCTGGAATATTTCACCACGGTGGACAGCATCGGACAGGGTCTTCCCGTCATGCTGCCCAAGGGCGCGAGAACCATTCAGCTCCTTCAGAGATGGGTGGAGGACGAGGAGCAGAAGCGCGGCTATCTGCTGACCAAGACACCCCTGATGGCAAAGAGAGAGCTGTATAAGATCTCCGGTCACTGGGATCATTATCTGGACGGTATGTTCGTGATGGGCGATCCCCACGACGAGACCAAGGAGTGCTTCGCGCTCCGTCCCATGACCTGCCCCTTCCAGTATCAGGTGTTCCTGAACAAAAAGAGATCCTACCGCGATCTGCCCATGCGACTGGGCGAGACCTCTACCCTGTTCCGTAACGAGGACAGCGGAGAGATGCACGGTCTGATCCGTGTCCGTCAGTTTACCATCTCCGAGGGACACCTGGTGCTCCGTCCCGAGCAGCTTGCCGAGGAATTTAAGGGCTGTCTGGACCTTGCCAAGCATTGCCTGAGTGCCGTTGGTCTTTGGGAGGATTGCTACTTCCGCTTCTCCCAGTGGGATCCCAACCGTACCGATAAGTACGAGGGAACGGCGGAGCAGTGGAACGAGGCGCAGGCCATCATGGGAGACCTGCTGGATGAGTATCTGGGCAAGGGCAACTACGCCATCGGTATCGACGAGGCGGCATTCTACGGACCGAAGCTGGATATCCAGATGCGGAACGTACATGGCAAAGAGGATACCCTCGTGACCATTCAGATCGATATGCTCCTCGCTAAGAAATTCGGCATGGAGTACGTGGATTCCGATAATACCCTTAAGACACCGTATATCATTCACAGAACCTCGTTGGGCTGCTACGAGCGGACGCTGGCGCTCCTGCTGGAGAAATACGCGGGGGCTTTGCCGATGTGGATGGCTCCCGAGCAGATCCGTTTCCTGCCTATCGGCGATGAGCAAGCGGCATATTGTCATCAGATCGCCGCGCAGATGCAGGATCTGGGCATGAGAGTCACCGTGGACGAGCGGAATGAGAAGATCGGCTATAAGATCCGAGCCGCTCAGCTGGAAAAGGTACCCTATATGCTCATCGTGGGCGAAAAGGAAATGACCGACGGCACCGTCTCTCCCCGTTCTCGTAAAACGGGAGATATGGGCGCGATGTCCGCCGCCGATTTCATTGCCCTCGCCAAGGCACAGATCGATAGCAAGGCGCTGGATAATTGATCGGACGCGAGGACGCGAGGACGCGATGAGGGAACCTTCTTGAAAGAAGGTTCCCTCAAGCTCCCTCCAAGAACCTTCAACGGAAGGGGATTGGGGAGGGGGTTATCCTTCCCGTCCTGTTTCTTGCGGTTCCCCGTTTTCGAATCGTTCCTTTTAAG
>JAZNVA010000210.1:0-1948 GCA_045592565.1 Eubacteriales bacterium
CTGCCGATTTGATTAGAAATAATCGTTTCGTGATTTGTTTTTAAGAATTTCACAAGATTTATAATATCGACGGAAAATTCCATTGAAAGCTCAACGAGTTTGTTTTCTTTCATAGCCACACCTCCTATCACTGATATTATATCATAAAATCATATGTTTGTCAAATGATGCATCACCTTTCGGCGATATGATGTTTTTCGCTTCGCTCAAAATGATGTTGCTCCACTCCGTTCCGCAGTGATGCGATGTTTGCCCAATGTGCCGTCAGGCACGCATCATTAGGCGTAGCCGTCATTATTGGCGTAGCCAACATCATTTGCCGAAGGCAAACATCATTCAAAAAAGCCAGATTTGGCTTGTAGACAAATCAGGCTTTTTTGCTGGCTGGGATGGCCGGATTTGAACCGACGAATGCCAGAGTCAAAGTCTGGTGCCTTACCGCTTGGCGACATCCCAATAAATTCACCATGATATTATATCACACTTTTCTCCCTCTGTCAAGGGATTTTTTTCTTTTTTAAAATTGACAGTCATCGGAAAATATGTTAGAATAAATAGGAAAGTAGCACAAAAACAAAAGGAGATACCGTATGATCCGTTTCGCTCAAAAAAAAGATATCTCACGCATAGGCGACCTTCTGACTCAGGTCAATCTGGTACACTACGAGGGTAGACCCGACATCTTTAAAAAGGCAAGAAAATACACCGACGAGGAGCTGGAGGTCATTCTTACCGACCCCGAACGCCCCATTTTCGTTTGGACCGACGAGACGGATATCGCGCAAGGCTACGCCTTTTGCATATTCCAACAGCACAAGGACAGCCATCTTCTGACCGATATCAAGACGCTGTATATTGATGATCTTTGTGTAGACGAATCCATGCGAGGCATGCACGTAGGACGAGCGCTTTTTGAAGCGGTCAAGGCATTTGCCAAGGAGCAGGGCTGTTACAATCTGACGCTCAACGTATGGAGCTGTAACGCGAGTGCGCTGCGCTTTTATGAAAAATGCGGACTCATTCCCCAGAAGATCGGCATGGAAACGATCCTCTGAGACAGAAAGGAGATTTTTGTATGAAATCCAAGCTTACACCGAAATTCCGCCTCGCTCTCATTCTGTTCAGCCTCATCGGACAGGTGGCGTGGGTGGTAGAAAATATGTATCTCAACGTCTTTATCTACAAAATGTTTCACGCCTCCGCCGCGGATATCTCCGCCATGGTCTCCGCCAGTGCCGTTGCCGCCACGCTGACCACCGTATTCGTGGGCGCGCTGTCCGACAAGATCGGAAAGAGAAAGCTCTTTATGTGCGGCGGCTATATTCTGTGGGGTATCTCCATTCTCTGTTTTTTGTTGGTACGGGAGGATTGGATCTCCGCGGTCATTCCCGCCACGGTTTCTGCCGCCTCGGTAGGCATTTCTATGGTCATTATTCTGGACTGTATCATGACGCTCTTTGGATCTACCGCCAATGACGCGGCATTCAACGCATGGCTCACCGACAGTACCAACTCGGACAACCGAGGCACAGCCGAGGGCATCAACGCCATGATGCCTCTGGTAGCGATCCTCGCTGTTTTCGGCGGCTTTATGGCGTTTGATCTGAACGCCCCCGACAGCTGGACGTACATATTCCTGATCATCGGTGCCGTTGTTCTTGCTGTGGGAATTCTCGGCTTCTTCCTGATCAAGGAACCTCCGTTGACACCCTCGGAGCAGCCCTATTTCCGTACGGTCATTCACGGATTCCTCCCATCAACGGTCAAGCAAAACACCTCGCTGTATCTGTACCTGCTTTGCTTTATCCTGTTCAATATTTCCATTCAGATCTTTATGCCCTACCTGATCCTCTACTATGAGGTATCCCTGCAAATGAGCAATTACGTGCTGATCATGGCGCCCGCCATTCTCCTTGCTTCCGCCGTAACCGCTCTCTGGGGGCATGTA
>JAZNVA010000211.1:0-4572 GCA_045592565.1 Eubacteriales bacterium
ATCCACATCACGGGTCTGCGTCCCGTGTCGGTGATAGGCTTTGAGGGGACCAAGAATCAGCGCAATCTCCGCGTGGGCTCCAAGAGCGGCCAGTTCGGCATTGAGATGGTGACTCTGGAGAACGGAGGCATCGTCAAGTCCATCCACGGCGGTCTGTACAAGAATTCCATCTGGTATTCGGTGTACGGCTCCAAGGGACGGCTGGAGTGCGGCCGCGAGGATCCCCTTGACGGTCACATCGGCAAGCTCTACATCAACAAGGACGAGTACGACGGCGGCTACGAGACGGGCTCCCTCAACGCCGTATTCCCCCGGCACGCCCCCGAGGAGGAGGTGGCAGGCTTCGGCCACGGCGGCTCGGACTTCTTCTCCATGTACTACTTCATCAAAAAGATCCTGGGTGATGACACCGCCGACACCATCGACGTCTACGAGGCCCTGGATATGTTCCTCCCCGGTCTCTTCGCCTACCGCTCGGTCATAGCGGGAGGCATCCCCCTGGCGATCCCCGACCTCCGCGACAAGGCGGAGCGAGACAAGTGGCGGAACGACACCACCTGCACCGATCCCAAGGCGGCGGGGGATATGCTCCTGCCCACCTTCTCGGGGGGTACGGCAGGTTGTCAAGTCAAGTGCAACACTTTTTAGAGACAAAATCAAGCGGAGAGAGATAATCCAAACATTTACGAGGACGGGAATTGATGAGATGAACAACTCGAACAAGCTCGTCTTCAGAAACGAGTGAGAAATCAGTACCTTTAGGGAAGAAGAAACGAAGCATATCGTTGGTATTCTCATTGAGGCCGCGCTGCCAAGGTGAATGAGGATCTGCAAAATAAATCGTAGTGTCAAGATCTTCTTCGATACCCTTAAAATCAGCAAATTCCGAACCGTTATCCAGAGTTATCGTGTGGATCGGCAAAGAAACTTCAAGAAGTTCGAAAGCACGTTTCGTTGCCTTTCGCACGGCATCCATTGTGTGGTTGGGGGATATCGCTGCGGTAAGCATCTTGCTCTTTCTGTCAACCTGTGTCACGAGACAACTCTTGTTTCTGGCACCGCAAACCGTATCACCTTCCCAATCGCCGAGCCGACTCTTTGTGTTAGCTTCTACGGGCCTTTCATGGATGGTGTGTTCAGGTTGGATGCTCGAACAAGTCTTGGTACGCTTATACTTTTTCTTGTTTTTCCTTCGCAGATGGGTCTTAGCCTTTACCCCCGAAAACAAACCAGATCGAATCGCTTTGTAGATCGTTGCATGAGAAACGGGATATCCGTGCTCCTTGCAGTAATGTGCGATCAATTCCGGAGACCAATACTTCTCCAAGCATTCCAGGATGAGTCGAAATAGCTCTGTGTCCTTCTGTATAGCTGGGCGGCGAACGCACTTCTTCCTCCGTAGGATATACAAAACGGTTGCTCTCCAAGGATGATACTGTTTTTTCTTTTGGCTGTAGTTCCGTCTCACTTCTCGGCTGATCGTTGACGGACTTCTTCCTAAAATTTCCGCAATTTCTCGAAAACTTTTCCCTTCGTTCAATAATTGTTGTAGATTTTCTCGTTCCGTTAGTGTAAAATGTGTGTAAGACAATATTCTTACCTCCGTGTAGTTTGTTTGTGTGGTAACTACATTTTACACCCTGGCGAGAATATTGTCTATACTTTTTTGTAATGTTGCACTTGATATTATAGCACGCCTACCCCCCAGATCCCCCGGGAGGGGGCTCGGCATGTTATATTATCTTGTGCAACATTAGAAAAAAGTATAGACAATATTCTCACCAAGGTGTAAAATGTAGTTACCACACAAACAAACTACACGGAGGTAAGAATATTGTCTTACACACATTTTACACTAACAGAGCGAGAAAATCTACAGCAATTATTGAACGAAGGGAAAAGTTTTCGAGAAATCGCCAAAATTCTGGGTAGAAGCCCATCAACGATCAGTAGAGAGGTCGGGCGGAACTACAGCCAAAAGAAGAAGCAATATCATCCATGGAGAGCGACCGTACTGTATATCATGCGGAGGAAGAAGTGTGTTCGTCGTCCGGCTATACAGAAGGATACCGAGCTATATCAGATAATCAAGGAATGCTTGGAAAAATACTGGTCTCCTGAATTGATAGCACATCATTGCAAGGAGCAAGGATATTCTATCTCTCATGCGACGATCTACAAAGCAATCCGATCCGGTTTGTTTTCCGGGATAAAAGCTCAGACTCATCTACGAAGGAAGAACAAGAAAAAGTATAAGCGCACCAAGACTTGTTCCAGTATTCAGCCGGAGCATACCATTCACGAACGTCCTGCGGAAGCCAACAACAAGAGCCGAATTGGTGATTGGGAAGGAGATACGGTTTGTGGAGCCAAGAATAAGAGTTGTCTTGTCACACAGGTCGACAGAAAAAGCAAAATACTGACTGCTGCGATCTCTCTCAATCACACGATGGAATCTGTGAGGAAGGCAACCAAACGCGCCTTTGAACTTCTTGAGGTTCCCATGCCGATCTATACAATCACACTCGATAATGGTTCCGAATTCGCTGACTTCAAAGGAATCGAAGATGATTTGGGCACAACAATCTACTTCGCTGATCCGCATTCTCCTTGGCAACGCGGCTTGAATGAAAACACCAATGATATGATTCGCTTTTTCTTCCCAAAAGGCACTGACTTCTCTCTTATTTCGGAAGACGAGCTGATACGTGTTGTTCATCTTATCAACTCACGTCCTCGCAAATGCCTCGGTTATCTTTCCCCGCTTGATTTTGTTTCTAAAAAGTGTTGCACTTGACTTGACAATTTGCCGACCGTCGAAGACGGTGGATGAGGAGAACGGATTCATAATCAACTTACTGGGCGTAGGAGAAGAAAAGCATTGATATGCATGTGATTTTTGGATTCCAATAAGTGATAGGAAAGTTAATTTATCGCCCTATAGGTTGGCTTCAAGTGTTCTCCTCATCCACCGCTTCGCGGTCCCCCTTCTCCAAAGGAGAAGGCAAAGGAGAACGATAAACCCCAGGGCATCTCTAAAAACTCACCATGCTCACACCTGTGTAACAAATTTGTGTTATAATAAGGGAAATCAAGCAAAGGAGCAAAAGAGATGGGAAACAGAGGGATTTTTGACGAGGATATTCGACTGGCGAAGTTGAGCGAGCTGGGGGATTCGTTGGTAAAGCTGAATCGGGTGATCAACTGGGAAATGTTCCGCCCGCTCCTGGAAGAGGTGACCCACAAAGAGAACAAGGGAAAGGGCGGACGCCCTCCGTTTGACAGCGTTCTCATGTTCAAGGTGCTGGTACTGCAACGGATCTATAACCTGAGCGATGACCAGACGGAATACCAGATCAATGACCGTATGAGTTTCATGCGCTTTTTGGGTCTGGGCTTGGAGGATCGTGTGCCAGATGCAAAGACCATTTGGCTGTTTCGTAATACTTTGGCCAAGACCGATGTTATGCGCAAGCTTTTCGAACTGTTCGGGAAGCAGCTTCAGGATGCTCATTTGGTCACAAGAACAGGAACCATCGTAGATGCCACCTTCGTGGATGCCCCTCGTCCTCGTACTACCCGTGAAGAGCGGGAGTATATCAAGAAGGGCGAGACTCCCGAGGAGTGGAAAAAGCCTGAAAACAAGAACAGATTGCGCCAAAAGGATTGGGAGGGACGCTTTACCCGCAAGGGACGAGAGGAGCACTACGGCTACAAGGATTCCGTAAAGGTCGATGCCGATAGCAAGCTCATTTTGGATTATGAGACCACTCATGCCGCTATGCATGACAGCCAGATGATTCCCCACCTGATCGACGAAACCGACAATGTCGTATATGCCGATAGCGCCTACTGGGGCAAGCCTGTTGCCAATTCTCTGCCCGCCAATGTTGAAAACCGTATCTGTGAGCGTGGAACCAAACAACAGCCTTTGACTCCTGAACAGGTTGCCAACAACCGTCTCAAATCCAAGATCAGATGCCGCATCGAGCACGTTTTCGGCTTCATGACAAACTCCATGCACGGGCTCACTCTGCGCTCCATCGGGTTGGCTCGTGCCGACTTCAATGTCGGTCTCACCAACTTGATCTATAACCTTTTCCGCTACGAATTCTTATGTCGTAGCTCCCTTGTCGCAGGGTAACTGCGCCCTGTGAGCAATCATACCCCCTCTTTCGGGGGATTGACACAGGGATAAACCGTTATTTTTGCAATTTTTGGCTTAGTCCTCTATTGCCCGCTTGTTTTTTGAGTGGTTTTTAGAGGTGGCCTGCAATTTAGCATTTAAAAAATATGTATGTTTAAGCAGGATTCACACCATCTTTTCAAAATCAAACACCTCATCAAATTCCTCCGCCGTCAGATACCCCAACCGCACGCAAGCCTCCTTCAAGGTGATTCCCTCGCCGTGAGCCAGCTTGGCCACTTTCGCGGCGTTCTCGTAGCCGATGTGGGGATTAAGAGCGGTGACCGTCATGAGGGAGCGGCGGAGATTTTCCTCCATTTTGTCTCGGTTGGCGCGCAGACCCGCCAGGCAACGGTCGTTAAAGGAATCCAAAGTCGGAGGCCAAG
>JAZNVA010000212.1:0-19220 GCA_045592565.1 Eubacteriales bacterium
ATTCTAATTTAGTTTGTGTAGCAACAATAGGAGATTGCGATTTTCAGTGCACTCTTCTATTGAGGGTGCACTTTTTATTTTTGTTTGTAGGAGATGATTTATCAATGAAAAAGCTATTATGTGGTTTGATTTGTATCGTAATGTGTTTTTGCTTTGTAGCGTGTAATGATGACACATCCAAAGATGATTATACAGATTATAATAACTCGGCAAAAGAAGATTACAACGATAATAGTAACTCAACAAAATTTGATTATGATAGCAAAATTGATTTTCCAAAAACAACGGGCAAATACGAATACTATTCTTACGGTTATCATTGGTCTACTGTTACAGTATCAGATTATAACTATGATATTAGTGAGCAATCCGCATCTCAAATTAGAATAGATTTTGATTTCACTTGTACATTTGATTATCATGGCGAAAATGCTGCCGGAGTCTCTTTTAATTTTTACATATTGGTCTATGATCGAAATGGCGTCTTAATTAAAGACAGCATTGTAAACGAAACTAATGCAGATATTGGAGATACAGTTATAACCAAACATACAATTTTGCTTGACAAAGAAGATGTAAAAAACGGTGTTGTGATAAAATTTAGCGGAAACAAATAAGAAATTCAAAACTTTATAGAAAGCTAAAATAGAATTGGATAATTTAAACTGCTCGACTGATAGTAGTTCTGCACCCACTGCTTTTCAAGTGGAGCATAAAAACAAGCGGAAGACAAAGTTCTTCCGCTTGTTCCATATCATTCTGCTGATTTTCAAAACTATCCTTAAGAGTACGCACCATTCCGTTCTCTTTTTTTATTTTATCGATTTATTCTGCGGCCTCTTCCGTATCAGCGTCTGTGTCTGCCACGGGTTCTTCCGTCGGCTCCTCGCTCTTCTCTGCCTTCTTTGCCTTCCGAGTCGCCTTTTCCGCCTCGATCTCAGCTACCAGAGCCTTGATCTTATCTCGAAGCTCATCCAATTTCTCGATCACGGGCGCGATCTGTCCTACCAAAGACTCTCCTGTCTTCATCTGACGGTAGGTCAACTTACCAAGCTGCTTATACTGCGCGTCTCTCTTTGCCTCCAGTGCCTTGAGACGAATATGCATGCTCGCTACGTCCGCGATCTCTCCCGTCTTTTTAATCGCCTTATTTGCGGTCTTTTTCGCGTTCGTACGTATTTCCTTCCAATCTGCCATGATTCTTTCCTTTCCGTTTTCTGAATAATCGAAGCATTTCCCCTCGTTATTTTTATTATACAACACTTTTTCCAAAATGTAAAGAGAAGAATGAAAAGAAGAATAAAAAAAGTAGGTTTTGAGCAGATTATTGATAGGAAACTGTATACGGAGGTACCGATATGAATTTAGATCCCGCACAATATAAAAAATACGCCGCCGCTCACGCCCCCAAATCCCCGCTTCTCCGCGATTGTCTCCACGCCTTTTTGGTGGGCGGGCTGATCTGCGCCATCGGACAGGCCTTTACCGATCTGTACGGGCTGTGGCTGACGAAAACCGACGCGTCTACCCTCGCCTCGGTCACCTTGGTATTCTTTGCTGTAGTCTTGACCGCCCTTGGATGGTTTGACCGAATCGCCAAATTCGCGGGAGCGGGAACGCTGGTTCCGATCACGGGCTTTGCCAACGCCGTGGCTTCTCCCGCTATCGACAGCCGAGCCGAGGGCTTGGTGCTTGGAGTTGGCGCGAAAATCTTCACCGTGGCAGGTCCCGTTCTGCTATACGGCACTCTGGCGGGAGCAATATGGGGCGTGATCTACTTTGTTTTGGGGATATTCATCTGAATTCAACGCGTCAGACGAAGCGCCTCTCTCTCAAATGCGTCCGCATCCTCCGTAACCCCCATGATCACCGTCCTGCCTCGCAGAAGGATACGGACAGACTCTCCCAGCTCCCGAAGCTCGGTCTGCCGCAAAAGGACACGCAGCTCATCTGCGCGTCCGAGGCACATTGCGGCAACGGTTTCCGCGTCCGAGGCGGAATACACCCGAAACACGGCGATCTCAAAGGGCGCGGCAAAGGAGGAAAGATAAATGGAATACCCCTCCATCAAGGAAAAGATCTCCTTCGACTCCGCGCCGTACATAGCCTCGCGCAGGGAGGGCGAAAGATAAGCGTCGCTTCCCTCCTCCGCATCTCCTTGATAGATTCTTCCCTGTGGAAGCTCTCCCGCGCCCTCCATCAGCGCAGAAAGAAGCTCCGCTGTATCCGCAGATTTTCTCTCACAGGAGCAAAAAAGCAGAAACGGAACACACAACAAACCCACAAGTAACCGCTTCCAAAGCAACGGTCACACCCCCTCTCCGTTTTTATCAATATATGAGAGAGGACGACCAAAAAAGACCGAACCGCTTTCGATCACCGCTTTGCCGCAGCGCCTTCCCGAATATTCGCTCCCCGTGTCACACACCCCAAGGTTTGCAAGATGATCTCCGCGTCGGTGCGGAAGGAGATCCGTCTGGCGTAGGACGCGTCTATACGCACCTTTTCCCCGTCTCCCAACAGATCCCGTCCGCGAATCTGGGCAAGTCCCGTGATCCCCGGGCGCAGCTTTTCCACGCCGATCCGCCGTCTCATACGGTGGATCCATTCTTCCTCGGGAATCAGGGGGCGGGGCCCCACCAGACTCATCTCTCCTCGCAACACGTTCCAAAGCTGAGGAAGCTCGTCAAGACTCGTTCGACGTAGCCACCTTCCAACGGGAGTAATATAGCGATCCGCATCCGTCAGCGCGGCAGTGGGACAGCTTTGAGGAGCATTCCGCTCCATGGTACGAAATTTATAACAGCAAAACGGGATACCGTCCTTTCCCACCCGTTTCTGGCAAAAGATCGCGCCCCCCGATGAGGTCAGGCAGATCAAAAGCCCGATGATCAGCATGGGAATCAAAAAAATTACCAACAACAAAATGGCACCTATCATGTCCAGTATTCTCTTGACCGTTCCATATCTACCCTCCATCGTGCGCTTATGCTCTCCTCCTTCCCCTCGTTCTGACATTAGGGTTTGTTTTTTCGGGGGCAATCATGCAAAGCCCGTTGCTTTTTTTGAAGAAACGTGATACAATAAAGGCGGAAATATTACGTAAGGAGATCGGCAATGGCATTTTGGATCGTGAGCGGATGTGTTCTTCTCCCCTTTCTTTTTTTCTTTTTGCTGGGCTATTTTGCCTTTCGCGGCACCGTATGCCGAAGAAAACGCTATCCCGCTGACCGTCGGGCGTTTGGCGGTGGATCGACTCTTCCCCCAAACGGTCTGAGAATTTTGAACGAAAGTCGCGCGTGGTTTGACGCCCAAGATCTTGAGAACGTGTCGGTCACGTCCTGCGACGGTTTGATCCTGCGCGGAAAGCTTCTCGCCACGGATGGCGAGGCAAAAGGAACCGTCATCCTCTTTCACGGCTATCATTCCTCCTGCCGTCGGGATCTTTCGGTACAGAGTATGCTTCTGCACAAGGCGGGCTATCACCTGATCCTCGTCTCCCAGCGTTCTCACGGTGACAGCGAGGGTGTATATATTTGCTTCGGTGTCAAGGAACGACTGGATGTCCGCCCTTGGTGCGCCCTATCGATCCGCCGATTTGGAGAGGAGCTTCCCATTTATCTGTTCGGTCTTTCCATGGGGGCGTCCACCGTTCTCATGTCGGCAAATACGGGACTTCCCTCGCAGGTAAGAGGGATCGTGGGAGATTGCGGCTTTTCGTCCCCCTTTGACATCATTCGCTATAATCTGTGGCACAAGCACAAGCTCCCCCCTGTCCCCACCGTTCATTTCATGAATTGGTGGAGCCGTTTGCTTGCCGACTTTGATTTCTGTCAAGCCTCCTGCCGCGAGGCTCTGGAAAATAGTGAGCTTCCGGTGCTGATCCTTCACGGAGAGGAAGATCTCTTTGTCCCCACGCAGATGTCCCGTGATCTGGCAGCGGCACTCCCACGGCGGGCAGAGCTTGTTATCTTTCCCCACGCCCGTCACGGACAATCGGTCTATTACGACGCCGAAAAATACGAGCAGACGATTTTATCATTCTTGGAGAGAACAAAAAAATAACGAAAATAAAAGCAGGAATCAAGAGTTTCTTGATTCCTGCTTTGTTTTGTTCCGAATATTTCTTACAGCTCCTCCACCGAGACGACGCCGTCCTGCTTGGAGATGATCGTCATCAGGGCTTGGTGAGGCAGCTTTCTGGGCGTTCGAATGGAGAAGACCGCGCAAGGATTTCTGCCCGATCCCGCACTCTTGGAGATCTCCATATCCACGATAAAGGAATTGTTCTTTTTGATGGTATCCACCACCGCGCCCAGCGTGGCGCTGTCGGAGTATTCCACGTAAAGCTGAAACGCTCTGGCGTTGGAAACGATAAAGTATTCCAGACGGGCAAATACCAGCTCTGCCAAAAGAATGATCACGGTGGCGATCACCGCTCCCTCGAAGAAGCCCGCGCCGCAGCACAAGCCCACGATCGCCGCCGCCCAAAGACCTGCCGCCGTGGTCAATCCCTTGACCTGACGGCGCTTGGTAATAATAATGGTTCCCGCGCCGATAAATCCGATACCCGCGATCACCTGCGCTCCAAGACGCGCCATATCGGTATAAAGCCCCAGCTCCAGCGACAGATACTGGCTGGTAAGCGTGGTCATCGTCGCGCCCAGACAGATCAAGATATGAGTACGGAAGCCCGCGGGGCGTCGCTTTCTTTCCCGCTCCAGCCCGATACAGCCTCCACATACCATGGCGAGGATCAGACGAACCGCTACCGAAAGGAGATCCAGATCTCCGTCACGTAAAAAATTCAAAAATTCCAGCATGATCTCTCTCCCCCTTAAATTTCTTCAATGGTACGAACTGTATCTATCTGCGCGATTGCCGTCATCACCGCGGTATGAGATCGCTTTTTGGGAAGCTGAAGGGTGAAGATAGCGTTGGGATACGACTCGCCCACCGACTTGGTCAACTCTACGTCGAAGATCCGAATGTCTTGCTCCTTGATCTGCGCGATAATGCGCGACAGATCCTCCGCATTTTCAAATTCCACGAACAGGTTGACGTTGCGAGAACGAGAGAGAATAAATGCTTCCAGCTTAGAGAATACCACTACAGTCAGAATAATAGCGGTACAGCCGATCAACGCCGCCGCGTAAAATCCCGCGCCGATGGCAAGTCCCATACAGGCGGACGCCCAAAGTCCCGCCGCCGTGGTCATACCTCTGACCTGCTGGCGTCCCGTTACGATGATCGTTCCGGCGCCGATAAAGCCAATACCGTTGATCACCTGCGCTCCCAGACGAGAAACGTCGGTCTGCATGGGAACGGAAGCGTCTATCGTCCATGCACCGCCCATGATCATCAGAGAGATATATGTATTCAAAATCATGGCCAGAGACGCGCCCATACAAATCAGCATGTGGGTACGAAAGCCTGCCGCGCGCCGTTTTCGACCGCGCTCGATTCCGATCAATCCGCCGCAAAGAGACGCCACAGACAGGCGAAGCAACAGATCCCAGAAGGTTAGTGTCATAAAACCTCTCCTTTTTGTTTCCGCAAAAAAGAACGGAAACGGTATAATAGACTTATATTATACCGCATCCGTTCCGTTTTTGCAAGGGATTTTTTGTTTTTTATTGTTTTTTAAAATTTTTTTACCGTTAGTCTGCCAAAATCACCTCAAAGGTCAGGCTTTGCGCGCCGCGCAATACGGTGATCAAAACCCGATCGGCAGGATTTTTGTCCCGCAGAACACGTGCCACATCGGAGACAGTACAGACCGCCTCCGTGCCGATTCGCAGGATCAGATCTCCCACCTTCAGCCCTGTCACAGTGTGCGCCGAGTCTGAAAAGCCCGTGATCCGTACGCCAAAAACGCCTCCCTCGCTGTCCGCCTCTCCCAAAACGCCGAGCTTGGGTGCCCGAACAGCTACAGAGGACAGGAGTGTGTCATCCGGCTCCTCTCCCGCCATCATTGCCTCCAAAATAGGAATCGCGCCGTCCGCCGGAATAGCAAAGCCCATCCCTGTAAAGGAATCCCCCAACCGCATGGTGACCACTCCTACCAAATTGCCGTAGCCGTCAAACAAAGGACAGCCCGAGTTGCCCCGATTCACGGGAGTTGTGGTTTGGATCAGCCTCATTTTTTTTTGAAGCGTACCCGTATTCTCCTCGGAAATTCGTACCGTACGCCCAAGATAGGACACCTCTCCCGAGGTAATACTTCCCGCATAGTCCAAAGACGCCGTGGTTCCGATGGCATAGACTCGCTCTCCCACTAAAAGCTTCTCCGAGGAGCCAACGGTAACCGATCGGAAGCCCTCTCCATCGATCTTCAGAAGAGCAAGATCCGTCAGCTCATTTCCCGCCACAAGGGTAGCGTCATACTGTCTGCCGTCCGACAGCACCACCGTCTGCCTCTCACTGCTCTCCAGCACGTGATATGCCGTTCCGATATAGCCGTCGGAGCGAAGAAAAAATCCGGATCCGACACCCGACCGACCGTCGGATTCGGTCAGGATCGATACCACCGTATCGGCACAGGAGGCGTAAATTTCGGGGGCAGTAAGTCGCCCTGCCTCCTCGCCGTCCTCCCGCACGAAGATCACGCGAGACGGGGTCTGATCCCCATCGCTCTCGCTTTCCCGGGGTATCGTAACCGCTTCTCGCTCCCACCATACCCGATACGCCCATCCACCAAGGAGAATTGCCAAAGCCAGTATTACGAACACCGCCATCAAGACCAGAAGGCGTCCTAACATCCCCTTCTCCTCTTTTTTATCCTCAACGCTTGACATTTGGGTCGCTTCATCATATGTTGATGCCCACGAGAGCTTCTTTACGGGTAGCTCGACGTCCGACCGCAAGACGGGCTTTTCTTCCCAGCGCTCAGGCAGAGCGGCATCCTGTCCCTTTCCCCATTTGGGCTTTTTCTCTACGGCGGACACGCTCCTTTTTCTTTTCTTTCCCCGACTTTTATTTTCCGCAGCGGGCACATCTCCCCGCGGACCGCTCTTCTGAAGCTCCTGCTCGTTGCTATCCACAAGATCCCCATCCATTCCATGGGTTCGCCGCCACGAGCGCTCCTCTCTTCCTTTTCTCACCTCTGTCGCCTCCTTACAATAAACAGGGCAGGCGACATGCCTGCCCCTTTATTCTATTGTTCTGCCGACAGATGGATTTTTATTCAGTGGGTAAGGTAAATTTAAAGCAGCAGTCCCTGCCAAACTCGCTCTCCACCCAGATCTTTTCTTCGTGCGCCTCTACAATGGTCTTGGCAATAAACAACCCAAGCCCCACGCCCGACTTATTCAAGCCACGGCTCTTATCACTCTTGTAGAACCGCTCGAACACGTAAGGAAGATCCTCCGCTCCGATCCCCTGCCCCTCGTTATAGACTGAGATCAGGAGCTTCCTATTCTTTTGCCTTTGAATGGAAACGCGAAGCTCTCCGCCCTCGGATGCGAACTTCACCGCGTTGTCACAAAGGTTATAGAAGATCTGATGAATGGCATCCCGATCCGCAAGAACGGTCATTTTGTCCTCGTCGCAATCGAAGGATACCTCCAACCGCTTGTCATTGATCTTGCCCTCGAAGGAGATCAGGATCTGCCGTCCCATCTCACAGATATCAAAGGGCGCCATGGTGAATTTTCGGTCCCCCGCCTGAATACGGGAAATATCCAGAAGCGTTGCCACAAGACGGGAAAGACGCTTGACCTCGGTGGATACGATCCTCAAATAATATTCATGCTTCTCGGGGGGGATCACCCCGTCCAGAATTCCATCGACAAAGCCCGCGATAGATGTCATGGGGGTTCGCAGGTCATGGGATACGTTGGACATAAAGGTGTTTCGCATCAGATCGTAATTATTGAGGGACTCCGCCATGTTGTTAAATGCCACGGCAAGCTCCGCCACCTCATCGCCTCCCCGTACAGGAACACGGATATCGAATTTTCCCGCCGCAAAGCTTCGTGCCGCCATACTGATATCCTTCAAGGGAGCCGTGATCTTCTCACTGATAAAATACACGGCGATCAGAGCCGCCAGAAGAACCCAGAGGCTGGCAATGATGATCGTCTTGACGATCACCTCCAGCAACTCCGTGAGCATCATGGTGGGAGCACAGACAAACACCGTGCCGCAAACCGAATTGAAATCGTTATACACGGGAACGGCATAAATATAATGGGGGGCATCAAACACGGTCTGAAGCTCGCTTTCCTTACTCAGGACCGTTCCGTTGTTGACCTCGTCCATCAAGGTTCGGGGAATATTCTCACCGTCGCTCACCTGCTTCTTGTCATTTCCAACCACCAGAAGAATGGTACCGGCGTTATCGGTGAGAAGCAGAGTAATGTCCTCCGAGTTGGTGGACACCACCGACAGCATGGTCTCTACGTCCTCTCCCGCCGCTGTCAGCAACGACGGAAGATCGTCTCCCTCCGTCCCCGACAGCTTACTTTCCAGATACGTGGCAGAAGAACGCGCCGCCGTTTCCATAGCATCCGCCTTCGCATCCTCGGAATATCCGCTGACTACTAAGGTGATGATCACAATGATCACCAAAAAGCTCAGGAGAATGATTGACATAAAAGCAAGCACATATTTGGCAAAAACACTCTTGAACATTTCATTCTCCTTTCTGAAAATCAATTCATTCATAAACGCAAAAGGGACGGAGCACACCGTGCGCCGCCCCTTCATTTACTTGTCCTCAGCTGAGCAGCTCAAATTTATAGCCCACACCCCAGACGGTCTTGAGCGTCCATTTGTCGGAAACGCCCTCCAGCTTCTCACGCAAACGCTTTACATGTACGTCAACGGTTCGGGAATCGCCCAGATAGTCAAAGCCCCACACCTTGTCCAACAGCTGATCGCGGGTAAAGACACGGTTGTAGTTGGAGGCGAGAAAATACAGCAGTTCCAGCTCCTTGGGAGGTACGTCCACGGCTTTTCCTCTGAGCTTCAGCTCATATTTCTGGTGGCTGATCTCAATATTATCAAACTTGATCACTTCTTCGTCATTCTGATTGGAATGTGTCTGATAGCGACGAAGTACGCTCTTGACACGGGCAGAAAGCTCCTTCATATCAAAGGGCTTCACCACGAAATCATCCGCGCCCAGCTCCAGTCCCAAGACCTTATCAAAGACCTCTCCCTTGGCAGTGATCATAATAATAGGCTTGGAGGACATCTCGCGGATCTCACGGCAAACCTGCCAGCCGTCCTTTTTGGGCAGCATAATATCCAGAAGCACCAGATCGGGCTCGTAGATCTTAAAATAACTCAATCCCTCCATGCCGTCGTTGGCAACCTTGACTCCGTATCCCTCGTTCTCGAAATACAGCTTCAACAGCTCACATATATTCGTGTCGTCGTCAACAATCAAAATCTTCGTATCCAGCATTGGTACCTCCTTTTTCGGTGCGTGACGACGTCCGCAGGGGACGTATCGTCAACTTTCACAAGACTTTCACTTCTACTACCTACCATTATACCATACATTTCCCACAATTGCAAACATTTTTTTACAAATAGTATAATATTTTTTTGCGAATCTCTGTTTTTTTCTTTTTTGGGCTGTCTTTAATAAAAAATACAGTTGTAAAAAGGAGACAGAAGGATCGTCCCATTCAAAAGAGCTCAATGAAGAACAAAATGATTATTCTTTTTCAAAGCCCACCAGAATCCCCCCTTTTTCCGCGTAAAAGCTACACAGACCGCGCAAGGGGTGTATCTCGACGTCAGCCTTTTCATACGCCCTCAGAATCAACTGCTTCAATCGCTCCGCCGCTTCCTCGTTCCGACAGTGTCCGATTCGGACCTTCCCCGAGCGGTATCCCTCGGCGGAAAGGGTGTCCGCCAATACCTCCAGCGACTTCTTCTCGCCCCTGCATTTGTGCATCGGTTCCAGTGTTCCTTCGTCACTCGCCTTGCCAACAATACAGATTCCCGCAATTCCCACAAGTCTTGCCACAAAGGGCGAAACTCTGCCGTTATTGGCAAAGGTCTTCAGGGATTTCAGCATAAAGACCAACCCCATCCTTTCCCGGTACTCGGTAATACTGCTACAGATCTCATCAAAGGTCAACTCGCTGCCAACCATTTCCTCTAACCTTTGAAGAACAAGCGTGATCTCGGGTCCAGCTGAAAAAGAATCCAGGACGAATACCCGCCGATCGGGATCATCCGCCTCATAGACTGTCTTCGCGGCGCAGGCAGAATTGTAGCTTCCCGACAGCCCTCCCGTAATGGTCACACAAAACACCTCGTCGGCATCACCAAAGGCATCCAGCCAATCGGTAAGATTGGGACAGGAGGACTTGGATTTTCCTTTATAGCCATCCAAATAGTCCACCATGGCATCCACGTCCAAGGATGCATCGTCTATAAATTCCCTCTGCTCTGTGATCACCTTCATGGACGCGCAGGCAAAATCCGTATGCTCCAAGGCAAACAGATCGCAGGACGAGTCCGCGACAATTTTTCTTTTTTTCATATCTTACTTCTACTCCAATCTTTCCTTTGAAATTAACGGTCAGCCGTTTTTCAAAGGCAACGCCTTGTTACTATTTTTGTTGAGGTCTCAACAAGGTATGTGTCAGTATATCATAAATTTGTTGAAAAGTCAACAATTTATGTGAATTTTTCTCTTTTTACCCCATAAAAATTTATATTCGAGTTCTCGGTAAAAAAGCCCCCGAAAAAAAAGTTCCCACAGAAATCGCAAACACGTAAAAAATCTTGATTCGTTCTTGAAATTGATTTCTTTTTGTGATATAATGATCGTATATCTAAAAAACGAAATGATCTTCTGCAAATATAACACAAAGAAAAGCAAAAAGGAGAATAGATAAAAATGAAACTTGGTATCGTAGGACTCCCCAACGTGGGAAAAAGCACCCTATTTAACGCCCTGACCGACGCAGGAGCAGAATCGGCAAACTATCCCTTCTGCACTATTGAACCCAACGTAGGCATCGTGGCGGTTCCCGACAGCCGTCTGGATTTTCTGGCAAAGATGTATAATCCCGACAAATACACTCCCGCTGTCATTGAATTCGTGGATATCGCTGGTCTGGTCAAGGGTGCCTCCAAGGGTGAGGGATTGGGCAACAAATTCCTTTCCCACATTCGTGAGGTGGACGCGATCGTTCACGTGATTCGTTGCTTTGAAGATGAAAATATCATTCACGTGGACGGCAATATCAACTCCTTGCGGGATCTGGAGACCATCAATCTGGAGCTGATCTTCTCCGACATCGAGATGGTGGAGCGCCGCATCGACCGTACCAAAAAGGCAATGAAGGGCGACCGCACATTGGCGGCGGAGCTTGCGCTCTTTGAGCGTCTGCACGAAGCGCTGAGTGAAGGCAAGAGCGCCCGTGAGTTAGAGCTGGACGAGACCGAGCTTGGCTATCTTCACGACACACCCCTGCTCTCCATGAAGCCCGTCATTTACGTGGCGAACGTAAGCGAGGACGAGGTGGGCAGCGAACCCGTCAACAACAAAAATTACATGGCGCTGAAGGAGCAGGCAGAGCGGGAGCACTCCCAGATCATCTCGGTCTGCGCCCAGCTGGAGGCGGAGATCGCCGAGCTGGAGCCCGACGAGAGAGGTATGTTCTTGGAGGATCTGGGCATTACCGAGAGCGGTCTGGACCGTCTCATTAAAGCAAGCTATTCTCTGCTGGGACTCATCAGCTATCTGACGGCAGGTCCCGCTGAGGTTCGTGCATGGACCATCACCAAGGGCACCAAGGCGCCTGCCGCCGCAGGCAAGATCCACAGCGACTTTGAGCGTGGCTTTATCCGCGCCGAGATCGTATCCTTTGACGACCTGGAGCGTCTCGGCACGATGAATGCTGTCCGCGAGGCGGGGCTTTACCGCTCCGAGGGCAAGGAATACGTGATGAAGGACGGAGACATCGTTCTCTTCCGCTTCAACGTATAAGAGGTTTGCCATGAGAATGAGAAAGAAAAAGCACGGAGCCGAGCGGATCGAGGCTTGCTCCGAGCTTCTGATCCGTGATATTTCCGCCCTGAAAGAGGGTACTGACGGCATCTTTGACGAAAACCGTCCCACTCATCTGGAGATCGGATGCGGCAAGGGCAATTTTGCCGTTGGTATGGCAAAAAAATATCCCGATATCAATTTTATCGCCATGGAGAAGGTTCCCGACGTTTGCTGTATCGCGCTGGAAAAGGCAATGGCGGCAAGGGAGGAGCGCGAGCATGACAACCTCCGTTTTCTGATTGGCGACGCCAAGCTTCTTGCGGAAAACGTCCTGCCCCATTCTCTGGATTGTATTTATCTGAATTTCAGCGATCCGTGGCCTAAGTCCGGACACGCTAAGCGGCGGCTGACACACCGTTCGTTTCTGGATATCTACAAGCTCCTGCTGAAGGAGGACGGGGTCCTCCGTTTCAAGACCGACAACGTGGGGCTGTTCGATTTCAGCATGGAGGAATTTGCCGAGTACGGTGCCGAGATCCTCTGGCACACTCGCGATCTGCACACCAGTGAAAAGAACGCCGACAACGTAATGACCGAGTACGAAAAGAATTTCTCCGAGAAAGGCTTTTCTATCTGCTCGGCATGGGTGAAGTTTCCCAAATAAGGAGGTAGTCATGAGCTTTCAAGAACTGGTAAAAGCCTCCCGAAGCTACCGTAGCTTTCGGGCGGATCATCCCATTTCGGAGGATACCCTTCGGGAACTGATCGATCTGACGAGAGCCTGCCCTGCCGCCATGAATTTGCAAGTACTGAAGTACCGTCTCGTCTTTGAGCCGAACGAGGTATCCGCTCTGCTGTCCAAAACCCGTTGGGCGGCGTCCCTTCCTCAAAAAATGCCACCCGAGGGGCATGAGCCTGCCGCCTTCATCGTGATCTGCCACGACCTCTCCATTGCCGAGGAACGTCCTATTTTCAAAATTGACGTGGGCATCGCGGCACAGACCATCATGCTGGGCGCTTGCGAACGAGGCTTAGGCGGTTGCATACTGGGTTCTGCCGTACCCGAAACGGTATCTGAGCTGCTTCAACTTCCCCAACATTTGGTTCCCGCACTGGTTCTCGGTCTGGGTACCCCCGACGAGAAGGTGATTCTCACCGAAGCGCAGGACGGGGCTGTCAAGTATTATCGGGACGGAGAGAACGTACACCACGTTCCCAAAAGGCCCTTGGATGAGTTGATTATTTCTTGACTGTTTGATTTTTGAAAGGAGGGCACGCCGTGTCGGAGCCGAATGGTGTATTGATCGTCAATAAACACGCGGGAGTGACCTCCCACGATATCGTCGGAAAGGTTCGGCGGCTGTTTGGTACTCGCCGTGTGGGACACACGGGAACGCTGGATCCTCTGGCGGAGGGCGTACTGGTAGTTCTGATCGGTCGTGCCGCCAAAGCGGCGGAATATCTGGTTGCCGACAGCAAGACTTACCTTGCCACCCTACGTCTCGGTTTCACTACTGACACAGAGGATGTGACGGGAGAAGTCCTTTCCTGTGCGAACACCCTTCCCTCAAAAGAGGAGGTCGCAATGGTTTGCTCAAGCTTTGTGGGAGAGATCGAGCAGATTCCACCCATGTACAGTGCCTTGAAGGTAAACGGGCAAAAGCTCTGCGATCTGGCACGTCGCGGTGTGGAGATCGAGCGCAAGGCGCGGACGGTGACGGTTTACGATCTTGACATCACGCCCACCGAGCTTCCCTCGGATTATATTCTGAACGTTCGCTGTTCCTCGGGCACATATATCCGCACCCTCTGCGCCGATATTGGCAATGCTCTGGGCTGTGGCGGTGTTATGGCGACCCTTCAGCGACGCGCCACGGGAGAATTCCTCTTAGAGGAATCCCATACCGTCTCTGAGCTTGAGGTCATGACCGAAAAAGAGCGCTTCGATTGTCTGATCCCTATCGAACGGCTCTTCGATTCCCTTCCCGCCGTCCGTCTCCCCGCTTTTTTTGAGAAGCTTTCACGGAGCGGATGCGAGATCTACCAAAAAAAGATCCGTACCTCTTACGAGGTGGGATCTCGAATTCGACTTTGCTCGGAGAGAGGCGATTTCTACGCGCTGGGAGAGGTCAGAGATTACGAGGACGGAAGCGCGATCAAGACGCTGAAGCTGTTTGATCTGGGAGAATAAAAGACATAAGGAAAAGGAAGTCCTGCGCGGACTTCCTTTTTCGTTATTTGCAAAAAACATCTTTCCCTTATTCATTTCGGGAACTCCCCCTGTATTTTGTCAGCCATATCCCCGAAAGATAGCGAATCAAATTCATAATCGAACGGAAGATCCAGTCTACAACCATGGCAAGCCAGACGCCGAACACTCCCATACCGACCCCCGTTACGGTCAATCCGAAAAGCGAAAGCTTCTCCAAGGCAAGAATATACCCGAGCGCCACGCGGAACACCCACATGGAGCATGCGGATACGATCAAGGTGAACTTAACGTCACCTGCCGCTCGAAAGGCATAGGGCAAGACAAAGGCAATCGGCCAAATTGCAGCGGCGCTGATCGTGTGCAGCATGACCAAGCGATAAGTCATGCCTGCCGTTTCCCCCGTGAGTCCATACGCAACAACGATCGGCTTGATCAACAGGAGCGTCAACAGAGAGACAATTGCAAGACAGACGTATGCCACAGCCATCAGCTTTTTAACATACTGCTTCGCCTCGTGCTTTTTTTCGGCGCCCACGCATTGTCCAACCACCGTGATCATAGCAAGGCCGATTGCGGTCCCCGGCATATATTGATAATTTGATACCGTATGCGCCACCGCGTTTGCGGCTATCGCCGCCGTTCCCAGCATGGAGACCAGACTATGGGTCATGAGCTTACCAAGCTGAAACATCCCGCTCTCTATTCCATTCGGGACACCAATGCGCAGGATTGCCCTGATCACCGTAAGGTCGGGACGATATTGAAGCAATCGTTCCACATACACGGGATTCCTTTTGTTATGCAGCATACCGAGCATGATCGCGGCGCCTACCGCCCGAGATATCATAGTAGCCAAGCCCGCGCCTGCCGCTCCCATGGAAAATCCGTAAATAAAAAGGGCGTTGAGGGCGATATTGATCAGGTTCATCCATATGTTAACCAGCATATAAGAAAAGGTTTTTCCCATCACACGGCAGGTCGCCGCTCCCGCTTCATAGACCGCAAGAAACGGAAAGGACAAAGCAATATAAAAGAAATACTCCTGCGCATGCATCATTACGTCCGCATCCGCAGATCCAAACAGCGCGCCAAGCAATACGCCGCGACAAGCTAAGACAACGACAGAAAGAGCAGCGGCAACTCCGGTACAAGCATACAGCATCTGCTTGGCAATATTCCGTGTTCCGACCTGATCTCCCCTGCCGATTCCCTGAGCAATCAGGATCGATCCGCCCGATGAAAGCGCTGTAAAAATATAAATCAACAAAATATCCAAGGTACTAACAAGCGAAACGCCGGATACCGCCGCCACTCCGTCAGAGGCAAGCATCAGAGAATCCATCATGCCAATCGTCAGCTGAAACACCTGCTGAAGCATCAACGGAACGATCAATTTAGCAAGTCCCCTTCTTGTAAACATTTTTCTCCCTCCACCTTGACATTTGGCAATTTACCGTATATAATTATAATACATCCAAACATCAAAATCTTGCCACAATCCTATAATTTATTGCCATAATTTTACTATTTGGAGAAACGATGCACCCTGAATTCAATTTATATCGAGAAAAAGCCAATCAGCTTATCCTTTACGGATTCCACAAGGCTCAGATCGCCGAGCGACATTTTCACTCCCCCGTGGAGATTTACGTCGTAGACAAGGGAGAGGTAAAGACATGGGTCAACGGACGGCAAAAAACGCTATCCGACGGCTCAATTGCCATCTCCCTGAGTCTGGAGCCTCACAGCTATCTGCCAACGGAGGGGACCGTCGCCCGCGTCTTGATTATTCCTACCTACCTTTGCAAGGAATTTATGGAGGAAATCAAGGATAAGCATCCTCTTACACCGTTTTTGCAGGATCCCGCACTTTACGACGAGATTGACCGGATGCTGAAGGGACTGGAGCGAGACATCAATAATCCCGTCAAGAAGCAAGGATATCTTGGCATGATCCTGGGAACGATTTTAGATCATATGACATTGGTCGATCACGTTGACGAGGTTGCCGTATCTCTCCCCTCTCGCGTACTGTTTTATTTGAATGAGCATTACAAGCAACCGCTGACTCTGGAATCCGTTGCTGCCGCGCTTGGGTATAATTCCTCGTATCTTTCCCGTTATTTCAGACTGCAATTTTCCATCAGCCTAACAAAATACATCACCTTCCTTCGCCTACGCGAAGCACTCCGACTGATGAAGGAGGAAAAAAACAGCATCGCCTTTTGCGCCATGGAAAGCGGTTTTCCCTCCTTGCGTACCTTTTATCGATGCTTCTCGGAGGAATTTCATTGCTCTCCCCTGGACTATTTAAAAAAATCCGAGAAATAATATAATTTCTCCGCATCGAAGGAATTTTCGAGGTGCAAAAAAAGAACGCTGTCCGTTCTCGGACAGCGTTCTTTTTTAAATACGAAGATATATTATCGCTTCCTGCACGCGTGACACGCGCCTGCGCAGGTCGCGCTGTCGGGACAGCCGACGCACTTTTTTCCCTTTCGCTTTTCCCGAATGATATACGCGGCAGCGCCGCCAACAACCAACAAAATGGCAGCCAATACGATGATATCAGGCAGTGTCATACTATCCTCCTCTACGGTTTTTAATCGAATGACCGGATTATACGTTTGCCGTTTCCTTCTTTTCGGCAACCTTACCGTCAAGCGCCTTTTTCGACTTGATCCTTGCATTGGTATGCAAGATCATTGCCGTATAGATCACCGCGATGGCGACAACGATTGCCCAACCCACGATGGGCATCCAGACGGCACCGAAGGAACCGCCGGTAAAGAGCGTTCCGAAGAAGAAGGTCAGAAAGGCAACGGCGTAGCCTACCGAGAACTGCAGGCCAACACCCGCGAATAGCCACTTTTTACTTCCCAGCTCAGCGTTCATGGCACCGATTGCGGCAAAGCAGGGTGGACTGAAGAGATTGAACATCAGGTAGGCAAGAGCAGCTATCGCTCCAATACCCATGGTACCAGCGATCCCGGTAGCATTCACGCCCTCAGCAAGCTCGATCATCTCCTCGTCCAGCAACGCCTCAAAGGCAAAGCAGGTCGCCAGCGTTCCCACAACACATTCCTTGGCAATAAATCCGGTCACCGCCGCCGCAGCCAGCTGCCACATCACCACGCCCACGATGGGAGCGATCACGTAAGCCACGGGAGTCCCCACGCTTGCCAGAATCGACTTGGAAGGATCCTCCACCATCCGGAAGCTCCAGTTGAAGCTCTGCATCATATAGATCACGAAATTGCAAACCAGAATGATCGTTCCCGCCTTGACGATATAGGACCACCCCCGTTGACACATGGACTTGGTTGCCCTCCATACGGAAGGTGCCTTATATTCGGGAAGCTCCATAATAAAGTAGGACTTCTTTCCCCAATACCCCGTCAGCGCTCGGATCAGCAGGGCGCCAAGCAGGATGATCACGATACCAAGGAAATACATGGCGGTTCCCACCCAACCATGATTGGGAAAAAACGCGCCTACGAAAAGCGAGATGACGGGAAGCTTTGCGCCGCAGGGCATAAAGGGCGCCAGCATAGCGGTTGCCCTTCTCTCCCGCTCGTTACGGATCGTACGGCATGCCATAACGCCCGGAACCGCGCAACCCGTGCCGACCACGAAGGGGATCACGGATTTACCCGAAAGTCCCACCTTCTTAAAGATGGGATCCAGCACGATGGTAGCACGCGCCATATATCCGCAATCCTCCAACAGAGCAATGAGAAAATACATGACCATAACCAGAGGAAGGAAGCCAACAACGGCGGCGAAGCCCTCGATCAAGCCTTCCAGCACGATTGCCTGCAGGATCACATGAGCGCCTTCCATCCAGCCCTCCACGACGCCCTTGAACCAACCGATACAGTCTACCAGACCCCACACATGGGTCTCACCGATATCGATTCCGTTGGCAAGCCACTCGCCAACCCATGCCTGAGAGATCTGAAACACCAGAAACATAACCACGGCGAAGATCGGGATACCTGCCCACTTATTGGTAAGCACGGAATCGATCTTATCCTGAAAATTCTTATTTTTGGTAAGACTCTTTCTGGATTCTACCGCTCCCACGATCTCGTTTACGAAGGCGAAGCGCTTTCTGTCCGCCTCCTCGACTACCCTTTTATCGCTCAGATCAATATCTCCCTGCACATAGGGCGCGGACTGCTCCTTACCTGCTGCCGCAACAGCAGCGGCTACTACGTCCCTGAGTCCGCCTCCTGTGGTAGAAACCGTCTCGACCACGGGGCATCCCAATTTTTCGGAAAGAAGCTTTGCATTAATTTTGTTTTGCTTTTTCTCATTGGCATCGGTCTTATTCAACGCCACAACCATCGGAATCCCCAACTCCAAGAGCTGGGTGGTAAAAAAGAGACTGCGGCTCAGATTCGTAGCGTCCACGATATTCACGATCACATCGGGGCTTTCGTTTTTCACGTAGGCGCAGGTAATGCTTTCCTCCGAGGTAAAGGGAGACATGGAATAAGCTCCGGGCAGGTCAACTGCGATCAGCTCCTCCGAGCCCTTGCAAAAGCTCTTTTTGATGGGGTGGGCTTTCTTCTCAACGGTAACACCCGCCCAGTTTCCGACCTTTTCGTTGCTTCCGGTCAGAGCATTGTACATGGTCGTCTTACCGCTGTTGGGATTACCCGTCAGTGCAATTCTCATATTGCTTCCTCCTAAAAATATGTATGGCTATTTTACAGCTTAGGCTGTGAAAATACATTTAAAGTTAGTCTTGGCTAACCTATGTCCCAAAAAAATAATCCTCAAGGGATCATTTTTTCAGATTTGGATAGCTTCCGCCAGATCCTCGTCAATGGTATATCTACCGTCCTTAATGGACACCACACAGGCGCGCTTCATTTGTGAAATCACGGTAATCGGTTCTCCACTATAACAGCCGAGAGAGAACAGAAACGCTTCCAACTCTTCGTCCCCCGTGGAGATCGCCCGGATGATATATTCCTTTCCTTCCTCTGCCTGCCATAAGGTCATTGAATTTACCCTCCGAATCGACTCCTGTTTAAG
>JAZNVA010000213.1:0-2523 GCA_045592565.1 Eubacteriales bacterium
ATGCAGACGGGCGGAACTTTTTGTTTTCAATATCAGTTCAAGGTCAAACACGCTCGGAACAATCGGTATTATTCTTCCGTATCCCCGTTCTTTGCTTCGGCTCTATCTTGCTTTTTCTTTTTGACAGTACGAACCGCCACGATAGCTCCCGCGGTACCGACAGCGCCCAAAAGAATCAGGGTTGGCATGGCGTAAATCAGCCAGATCAAGGCTTCCTTACAGAACTCCGCAAAGTTCTGCCACGTCTCGCCGATCGCCTGCTTCAATCGAGCACCGAAGGTATTATTTTTTGCCACTACCGTCAGGTCGGTCACCTCACGAAGCGTCAATTTAACCGTGGAATACGCCACCATACTATCGTACAGCTTCAGCTGTGTCTTATAGGACTCGATCTCATAGATCACGTCATACAAACGGATCTCCACAGTGATCATATCGCTGACGCTGTTGCTCTTGGCGAGCATTTCCTCCAGCACCTGCCGCTCGGTCTCAAGTACGGAAAGCCGAGCCTCAATGTCATAATACTGACTGCTTACGTCCTCTGCCGTTGTAGATGAAGAAACCACGTTAACAAGCGTTCCCGTCTTTTCCAGAAATTCGTCCAATCGCTCGGCGGGGATCCGCATGGAGAGAACCGCGCATCGATTTCCGCCCGTCTGTCCAGTGAAAGCTTTACCCGTCAGCTCAGAGGATTCCACGTACCCTTCAAGAGCTTCCAGTGATTCCTCGATCTCCGCCAATGCATCGTCAAAATTTTTGCTCTCCGCTGTCATCGCGGCGTTACGAATGACCTTTTTGGGCATTTCCTCATCAGCGGAATCCCTCGTCACGCTCTGACTAACGTCTCCACGGTCTCCGCCTTCGGGCTTTGCAGTTCCCGAGGCATTTTCCGCCGGCTCCATCTCCACATCCTCCGCGATCATACCGTCGGATTTGGTACACGAGGTTAACACGCCAAGCATCAAAATAACACAAAGGAGTCCGATGATCCACTGTTTGAGCAGGTTGTTCTTTCTTTCTCTGAGTTTCATCTTTTTTCTCTCCCTTCAAAAATTCGAACAGTCGCCTTATGGCTACATTCTCATTATATCACAGCAAGGAACAAAAGTAAAGAAATTATGACGATTTTTCCAATTTTCATAATGGAAGCCGATAAAATGAAAATTTTTTAATTTTTTTCAAAAAAGCTCTTGACAAAGCGGGTGCGGTTTGGTATAATAACAAAGTCGCATGACGCAATGCTGGTATGGCTCAGTCGGTAGAGCACGTCATTGGTAATGACGAGGTCATCAGTTCGATTCTGATTACCAGCTCCAAAGTCCGAAGATCTCCGTCTTCGGACTTTTCTTTCAAAAAATCAAGATCCCCTGCAAACGCATGGATCGGGAGTAGTACTTGACAAGGTCGGGCAGAGAGAGCGATCGGTTGGTGGAAGATCGCGCCGAGCTGTGAAGGAAGTCGCCCGTGAGCGGCATGAGCGAACAAGCCCCTCGGCTTCAGTAATTCATGACGGCTGCCGCCGTTATCGGTGTGAGTCTTTTCGACTCCTTGAGACGGTCCCCTCCTCTTTCGGCGGAGATCAAGTCAGGTGGTACCGCGTGCTCCACGCCCTGATATCGGGTGTTGGGGCGTTTTTCTTTTTTTGTAATCAATTTTCATTTTATATGGAGGTCACATATGAATTCCTACAATGAATTACCCAAGGTCTATTCTCCCTCGGAGTTTGAAGACCGCATCTATCAGAATTGGTGCGACAAGGGCTATTTCACCCCCGATGTGAAAAATCCCGCTCCCGCCTTCTCGGTGGTCATTCCCCCTCCCAACGTAACCGGTCAGCTGCACATGGGTCACGCGCTGGACGAGACTCTGCAGGACATTCTGGTCCGTTACAAGAGAATGCAGGGCTTCAACACTCTTTGGGTTCCCGGAACCGACCACGCAGGCATCGCCACCCAGATCAAGGTGGAGGAGCAGCTTCGCGTGAACGAGGGACTTACCCGATATGATCTGGGACGGGATAAATTCCTTGAGCGCGTTTGGGATTGGAAGCATCAGTACGGAAGCCGTATCATCAGTCAGCTCAAGAAGCTGGGCGCCTCCTGCGACTGGAGCCGCGAGCGCTTTACCATGGACGAGGGCTGCTCCCGCGCCGTGCGCGAGGTGTTCGTTAACCTCTACGACAAGGGGCTGATCTACCGCGGAAACCGTATCATCAACTGGTGTCCTCACTGCATCACCGCTCTCTCGGACGCGGAGGTGGAGTATGCCGAGCAGGACGGATTCTTCTGGCACATCAAGTATCCCATCAAGGGCGAGGACGGCTACGTGGAGATCGCTACCACCCGTCCCGAAACCATGTTCGGTGATACCGCCGTTGCCGTTAACCCCGCCGACGACGCCACTAAGCATCTGATCGGCAAGACGCTGATCCTCCCCATCGTGGGCAGGGAGATCCCCGTGATCGCCGACGATTACGTAGAGATCGGCTTCGGTACCGGCTGTGTGAAAATCACCCCCGCTCAC
>JAZNVA010000214.1:0-3686 GCA_045592565.1 Eubacteriales bacterium
ACCGACCGCAAAAAGGCAATCGAGTACGCGTTGGAGCATGCCGAAAAGAACGATATCATTCTTCTGGCTGGCAAGGGTCACGAGTCCTACCAGATCATCTGCGGCATCCGAGAGGAATTCAGCGAGGCGGAGATCATCGAAAAATACTGCGCGCAATATCAAGCGTAATCCTAAGGGAGCCCCAAAAAGGGCTCCCTCTTTCCATATCAAAAATCTTTTGGGAAACTTTCCCGTTTTCTATTGACATTTTTCCTCAGTGTGCTATAATGGGTGCGAATCCAAACGATACGTCGCAAAGGAGACCGATGCATGAGAGATCTGACGCAAGGAAACATCCACAAAAGCTTCCTGCTTTATTCAATCCCTGTTGTTATCACATCCGTTCTGAATTCCGCGTTTGGGATCCTTGACACCTCCATTGCGGGACATTTTCTTGGCGCCAAAGCCCTTGCCGCCCTCAATTCCACCGGAACCTACTTTGCCCTTTTGCAGGCGGTATTCTGGGGGATCAATATGGGACTCTCCACCTACGTTGCGCGTATGTTTGCGGCAAAGGAGTACCGAGCGCTGAAGCGGATCCTCACCACCAATCTGTTGGTGATCGTCGGCTTCGTTTCTCTGCTGGCGATCCCCTCTCTGATCTTCCAAAATCAGATCCTTTCCTTTCTTCGGGTGGATCCCGCCATTTGGACGGATGCAAGAAACTATTACGTTGTTTTCTGCTTCTGGATGATCATACAGACCGCTTATCACCTGCTTTCGGTCAGCATCAATGCCATGGGAAATACCACCTTCCCCCTATTCCTGTCCATTTTGAGTGCCGTGCTGAATCTGGGTGGAAATATTCTTTCGGTAACCGTATGGAAGCTGGGCGTCCTCGGCATAGGTCTTTCCACGCTGTTTTCCACCCTTGTTTGTCTGATCTGCTATCTTGTTCGGTTTCAGGTGTATTTCAAGAAAATGGGCGTGGCGCAGATCCGCTTCCGCCCCCGATGGATCCATTTTACCGCCCTGCTTTCTTATACCCTTCCCAACAGCTTTCAGCAGCTTTCCATGTATCTGGCAAGCTTCCTGATCACCCCCCTTCGAAACGGTCTCGGCTATACGGTGGTTGCCGCCAGTACGGTAACGAATCACATATCCAGCATGTGCACGCAGGTCTATTATGCCTCCTCCCGCGCAGGAGGAAATTACATATCCCAGAGCATCGGCGCAAAAAAATTTCACAAGATCCGCCCTGCAGTCGGCGTGGCAATGCTACAGGGTACTCTGTTCTTCTTACCCCTTATGATCTGTGTTATGCTCTTTCCCGAGTTCATCTGTAATTTCTTCCTTGAAACCGGAAGTGAGCCCGAGGTTTTGAAGTATTCGGTTATCTTTATCCACTATTTTCTCCCCTTTCATCTTCTTAACCTGGTCTGCGCCGTTTTCCACTCCGCTCTGCGAGGAGTCAAATCGGTCAGGCATCTGTTTGCGGGCTCCATGATCAGCTCCTTTACAGCCCTTGCCGCCTCCTATCTTCTGATCGATCGCTTTGGCATCATCGGACTTTACGCGGCAGGCCCCATCGGCAACGCGGTGGAATGTGTCTACGTTCTCACGCTATACTTCACGGGACTCTGGCTGCCAAAGAACCTGCGCCCCCTGGTGCACAAATCAAAAAAAAGCAAAAAAACGGCAGAGTAATTCTGCCGTTTTTCTTTTGGGGTTGAAAAATCGTGATTTTGTGCTATAATATAAGTAATGAATCATACAGGAGTTTTTATGACCGTTAATTTGCATACCCATACCTCCCGTTGCGGACACGCCACGGGATGTGAGAAGGATTATATCGAAAAAGCCATTGCGGGCGGTATCCGTGTCATGGGCTTTTCCGACCACATTCCCTTTGTGTTCCCCGATGGACAAGAATCCCCTTTCCGTATTCCTATGAAGGCGGCTCAAAATTATATCGACACCCTTCACTCGCTGAAAGAGGAATATCAGAACGAGATCACCATTCATATCGGCTTTGAAATGGAATATTATCCCCTTTATTTCAAGGATATGCTTAAGATCGCCACCGATATGGGCGCGGAATATCTGCTTCTGGGACAGCATTATATCAAAAACGAGGACAAGGATCTTGCCCCCCGTCCCTCCAAACCAACCACGGACAAGGAAAATCTGATCTGCTACGCGGATACCGTCATTGAAGCCATGGAAACGGGTGTCTTTTCTTACTTTGCTCATCCCGACGTGTTCATCTTCTTCGGCGATGACAAGGTCTATACCGAGCAAATGAAGCGGATCTGTGAGGCGTCCAACCGTTGCGGAGTACCGCTGGAGATCAATTTTCTCGGATTGCGTAGGGGCAGACAGTACCCCAACCGACGCTTCTGGGAGATCGCAGGAGAGTGTGGCTGCGAGGCGGTGTTCGGTCTTGACGCCCACGCCGTTAAGGAAGCCGCCCCCGATAAGGTCGCGCTGACTGCCGCCGAATACCTGGTTCGGGCAAACGGACTTCGGTACGTGCCATATCCCGATCTGGTCGATCCACTGACGAAAAAAAGAACGCCCACACAGGAAGAAAAATAAAGAAAACGACAAAAAAATCTTGATTTCAAGAAAAAACTGTGATATAATAAGATTCGCTTTTGAGAAAATACCGAAAGGAGGGAGCGTCTTGGCAGAAAAAAAGCAAAGCGGACGGATCATTACACAAAACCGCAAGGCATGGCACGATTATTTCGTGGACGAAAAATACGAGGCGGGGATCTCCCTGTTCGGCACCGAGGTCAAAAGCATTCGTCAGGGCTCGGTCAACCTGAAGGATTCCTATTGCTCCATCAAGAACGGAGAGCTCTTTGTGGTGGGAATGCACGTCAGCCCTTATGAGAAGGGCAACATTTTCAACCGAGAGCCTCTGCGGGATCGAAAGCTTCTGATGCACAAAAAGGAGATCATGAAGCTTGGCGGTCTTGTCACGCAAAAGGGATATACTCTCGTTCCCCTCTCTCTTTACTTTTCGGGAAAGAACGTCAAGGTCGAGATCGGACTTTGCCGAGGAAAGAAGCTGTACGATAAGAGAGACGCCCTCGCGGAAAAGCAGACCAACCGAGAGATCGACAGACGATTGAGAGATCAGTCCAAATATGATTGACACCTCCCTTGTACCTTTTCACTCTTCACTATTACTTCTTACTTCAATCATGGGCCCGTAAAGGTTTCGACGGGGATTTTGAGGTATAATAAGCGGGTAGAGCCGGGCAATCTCTATAAAGGCCCAACTTAAAATTAAACGCTAACGATAGAAACGTTGCATTGGCTGCCTAATGGCAGTGCCGCGGCATAAGCCGCCCGTTCCTCCGAAGAGTTTCGCGGCTTCGGTGTGAGCGTCAAGTAAGCGAAGTCCGTGCATCGGCGGTTCGCCATTGAACCGATCACGCAAAAAATGGCTACCGAGGAGAGCAGTCTGTCCGTGGACGGCACTCCGAGGGAAGTAAAAAACATGGACTGCACCCGGAGAAGGTTATATCAAGAGGTTTTCGGACAGGGGTTCGACTCCCCTCGGGTCCACCAGAACAAGCAAATCCGAACTGTTTCGTTACGACGGAACTGTTCGGATTTGTTTTTTATTTTAATTATCCATACTAAATGATACCGCCGAGAGTGACCAAACGGTTACTCTCGGCGGTGTTTCATTA
>JAZNVA010000215.1:0-15010 GCA_045592565.1 Eubacteriales bacterium
CGTTTTCGCGCAATTTGCAAGAGGTTTCAAAAAAGTTTTTCTGCTTTTTTCATTTGAATGAAAAGCATCGGATTTTACTCCGATGCCTGATCTGTGTTTAGGTTGCGATTATTCGTCCTCACCCAATGGCAGAAGAAAGGATTCAGCCATCAGCTGCACACCGAGTCGGAAGCCGTAGGAGAAGGCATCGCGCTCTGTGATGCTGTGCATCTCATTCATGCAGTCCTCAAATTTTTCAAGTGTTTCTTTCTGCTTTTCGGTAAGCGTGCCGTCCAGTTCCTCTCGATTCCGGGCGACCAGCTTTAAGAGTTCCTTCAGCCTTTTATCGCCACGAGTGCATTGCTCGAAGGGTGATACGTTTCCGTACCATAGTTCGTTGATGATATCCATATTTTTGTACCTCCTGTCAGCACACAACAATACCACAGAAGGAGGTGAAAGTCCAGACCTTTTTTGAAACAATTTCAACTTTTTTCGGAAGGCCTTTTCTTTGACTACTGCGACGCATTTTTTGCGTTTTTGAAAATACCTCTTGCATATTTTCTGAAGCTGTGGTATAATAACGGCAGTAAAGTAAAACTCGATAACGGCTAATTGCTTGATGATTTGATGATTTAAGCTTTGGCAAAAGTGTGGTTGACCACACCTTTGACCATCTACAGGTTCGGACTACGTGGAAACAGTGCTCGTGAGAGCACACGAAAGCAGTGATTTCAGACTAAAAAGCATCGAAAATCACTCAAAAACACTTATTTTACAAGGATTTTAGTCTTCGGGACGTAGAAGTCGCAAGTTCGAATCTTGTCATCTCGACCAATAATCAAAGGGGAATGCCGAAAGGTATTCCCCTTTGATTATTAGACAAGTCATGCGGATTTGAGCTTCTCAAATGCTTAGCATTTGATTGCTTTGCGCGAAGGAGAGAAGGGGGCATCGCAAATTTTGGGCGCAAAGCCCGTTCTGAATCTTGTCATTTTTAATCAATATTATCTTTCCTTGTAGAATCGTTCTTCCTTTTGCGGATACATCGATCGCACACGGCAAATATGATAAAATAGATAGGGATTGCCATCAAAGCAATGACGGGATAGGTCAGGAAGTCAAGTCCGTCAAAGGGGGAGTGGATCAGAAACATGGAGTTCACCTCATATGCCACCGCCTCGGAAGCAAGGGCGTGGAAAACAAGGTTGCAGTACGCGCCGATCACTCCCATCAACAGAATGGAAAGGATGATGTTTGTCATATTTCTCTTGACGTTGATCTTTATGTACCCAAAGAGGGGGAGGAGAAGAACGTTAAAGAGAAGAGTGGCGTGGGCGGCAATGCTTTTGACGTTTTCATAGCTGGCAAGGGTGGGATTTTGGATGAAATCCACGTTGGCAAACATTCCAACAAGAGTGGAGACGATCCCGAACCAGAACAGATAATCGGCAAAAAAGGAGCCGATCTTCGATGAGTGGTTCTTCAGGCATGCAAAAATCAACGCCGACCACATGACGATGTTGCAGGGATAAATGGGAAGGAGTAAATTGGGGGTGTCCGCGAGGTACGCCATGGCGTCGTTCCCCGATATCAGCTTGAAAAGCCAGGAACTGTAATGGAACAGAATCGTAAAGGATGCCGCAATGAAAAGAAGGATCCTCCTTGCGCGATCCTGCCTGACGTATTTTTTTGCCAACCATAAACCGAGCGCGATGAAGACGATCAAAATGAAATTAAAAATAATAAGCTTTCCCATAGCGGTTTCCTTCAGAGCAGGTCACTGTAGACGGCTCTTGCGCCGCCGATGAATTTCGGGCGGGTGCGCGCCGCTACCACGAGGGCTTCTCCGATGCGGTTGTTTTCCAACCGCACGGGAACTGCTACCTTTTTGAGGTGCATGCCGATCAGCGTCAGACCAATGTCGATCCCCGCATCCGCTTTGATCTCCTCCACAACCACGGGCTGATCAAACGAGGAATACGCTTGTGTCGCCATGGAGCCCCCCGCCTTAGGCTGTGGAATTACATTCACGATCTCTGCATTCGGAACTGCCGCCCGCTCTACAACGATGGCGCGGTTCAAATGCTCACAGCACTGCACGGCAAGAAAAATCCCGTTTTTCTTGGCATGGTCGTAAAAGGCGCGGAATACCTCGGCGGCGATATCAGGGGCGGAATTGGTTCCGATCTTCGAGCCGGCGATCTCACTGGTAGAACAGCCTACAACAAGGATATTACCTCGCGTCAGCGCGGCTTTTTCGGTAATTTCGGCGATGGTCCGAGTGGCTTGCTCATATAATGTTTGATTCATACTGTTCCTTCCAATCGTAATATTTTATTTCAATCGAATTCAATCGAATGCCAGCCCGAAATAGGACGGGGGCAAAGCGGTTTTCGTTAAGGGGTAGTACATCGCAAAGGGGGTATCTCCTTCGGCGATTCGAAATTTTCCTGCGGTACACGAGAGAGCGCCCGTAATGGCGGGGGCTTGAGAAATATCGCCCAGAAGCTCTGCACCGTAGAGCGTATTTCCCTCGCGACGTGCCGCAAGCAGAGTGCTTGCCGTGGTATAAAAGGACACTTGGGTTTGGAGGAAGCGTAAATTTTCCTCTTCTTGTATCACCCCGTTTTCGGGAAGGAAATTCCTACGTCGAATCGCGTATTCTTCCGAGGAAATGACATTGAGCGAAATGTTCTCTTGGGATGCGAAACAAGACAGCGCTCCTATGCAGCTGCAAACGGTATAGCCGCCTCGTTCATAGAATACGAACAGCTCTTTGGAGCTTGGAACCAAAAGTGCGCCATCATATCCAAGACTGCGCAGGTGGTGATGGGTGTCGTCCATCAGCTTACGGCACAGCCCTTGTCCGCGGTATGCCTTTGCGGTGGCAATGGCATAGAGATAGGCGATCCTTTGGTCGTCGCAGGAGCAATCAAACCAATACAGTGCGGCGGCGATTGTACCGTCGATCTCGACACAGCGACAGCGGTCGCGGGAAAATGCGGAAGAGAAGAAATCATCAAGGAATTGCTCCGTGTCGCCGAATGCCTCCTGCCACAGATCACGAAGATCGGAGATCTGACAGAGCTTGGGCGCGTCAATATTCATAGCCGTCCTCCAACAAGCAGCCCCAATATTTTTCTACCATATGGTGGGGATGATAGCTCTTTTTGGCTTTTCGCAATCCCTCCAAGCCCATGTCCTCCTCGCGGTTCAGATAGCGGATGTGGGGATATTTGTTTCGGATATAGCGGGCAAATTCGCGGTTGATGGCGGCGTATGCGCCCTGAACGCCCGATACAGCCTTTTCAAAATGAACATCCAAGGTATTCTTGGACAGTGGACTTGCCATGGTAAAGGCGAGGAGGCGATCTCCGTTTCGGAGAATAAGCCCTTCCATTTCCAGTGTACGGTAATCGCGAAACGCCTTTTTCAGTGCCGCCTGCTCCATCAGGAAATCTTCGTTGGGATCCTCCGCAAGGCGTTCTTTATACCATTCCTGAGTCATTTCCCACGCGGCGGAAAGATTGGTGTCGTTCAACGGCTCCGTCGTATAATTGGGATAAGCTTCCTCAAAGCGGCGCAGATGGTTTCGCTTTCCGTGATATTTCTTTCCCGTAAGATCGGCAAGATCGTTGATGTCATACACGTAATCAAAGGCAGCCTCATCACAGTGAAAACGGAAGCGATTGGGGTACAGAGTCTCCAGCGTCTGTCTTGCCTCGGTAGAGAGCCCCGTGATGCGACAGGGGATCCCTCTCGCTTGCGCGTCGGCAATGATGGCATCAAGGGCAGCCTTGGGATCTTCGTTCCCCAGCGGATACGGATAGACGCTTCGGCGGTCAAATTGGGAGAAGAACAGAATATGCCCGTCATGCAGAGAAATACTCTGTCGTCCCCATAGATAGAGGTTGGCAAAGGAAAACTCACAGCCGCGCCCGTCTTCCTTTTGCAGAGCGCGCATATAATTCTCACGATCCTCTAAGGTAACGGGGCGAAATTTTATTTTTTCATGTTTTGTATCGCAAAAATTCATCATAAACCTCAAGACGGTTAGTATAGCTCCATTATAATATTCCCGAAAAGGTTTGTCAATAGATTTTTCTTTGAAGAAAAAGGAAAAAGACTTGAAACCAAGGGAGAAATGTGCTATAATTTGTATACAAAAGAATAAACGCAGTTCATCGGAATACGGGAAACCGTATTCGTTGTCGGGCGCGCGTGCGCGTTCGGGGATAAGGAAATCGCGGTGCAAATCCGCGGCAACAGCCATTACCGTAACTCTCGATCTCAAGAATCGGTCAAGTCGGAATGCTTATCGTTCTGCGACTCAAAAGGAAGCTCTTGGGCAATCGGGGAGTTGAGACTATGTCGTTCAGAAATTTCTGAGCGCTTTTGTCGTGGCAGGACGAACAAGGTCGGTACCCCCCAAAATGGAGGGTACCTTTTTTTATCCTTTTGAAACGAAATCAAACGAAAAGAAAGGATTTGCAACTATGAAAAAAACAATTCGCTCCGTTGTGTCGATCACACTGGCACTGCTTCTTCTGTTCTGTCTTGCCTCCTGCCATACGGTGGAAAAGACCGGCGTCTGGGAGGACGCGACCTATCGTAAGGATATGGAATTCGGCAAGGGGGAAAAGACCGTTGTCGTTGAGGTCGAGGCGGAGGAACAGATCGTGACCTTTACCATTCGGACCGATGCCGAGACGGTTGGAGAGGCACTTCTGGAGCATGAGCTGATCGACGGCGAACAGGGAGCTTACGGCTTATACGTGAAGGTCGTCAACGGAATGACTGCTGATTTTGACGTGGATCAAAGCTATTGGAGCTTTGAGGTCGACGGGGAATACGCGATGACAGGCGTAGATGGCACGGAGATCATTGAGGGAAGTATCTATCGCCTGATCTATACCAAGTAATCGCGGGGATATGAGAAAAAAGCGGTTTTTGACGGTTGAAGAGTGCGTGATCTTTGGCGTACTTGGTTCGATCATGTTCTGCTCCAAGCTGGTGATGGAGTTCCTGCCCAACGTCCATCTTCTCGGTATGCTGACCATTACCTATACCGTCGTTTATCGCGCCAAGGCGCTGATCCCGATTTACATCTACGTGTTGCTGAACGGTCTGTATGCAGGATTCTCCCTGTGGTGGGTTCCGTATCTGTACATCTGGACGATCTTATGGGGTGTGACGATGCTCCTACCCCGCCGTATGCCGAAAAAGATCGCTTGTGTGGTCTATCCCGCCGTTTGCGGTCTGCACGGTTTTGCCTTCGGCGCGCTATATGCGCCCGCTCAAGCGATGATGTTTGGCTTTACGTGGAAGCAAGCCCTTGTGTGGATCCTTGCGGGATTGCCGTGGGACGTGATCCATGGAATCGGGAATGTTGCCGTAGGACTGATGATCGTTCCTTTGGTGACGGTGCTGCGCCGTCTGAGGGGAGAGCGTGGACAAGCTGTCGAAAAAAAGGAAAAAAGGTAGAAAATCCTGTGGTGTTTCTTGACTTTTATTCTTCCGTATGCTATAATGAAAGCACAATCTTACGAAGGGAGCTTTCAACATGGCAAAAAAGAAAGATAACGGTCTGCTCACCTCGGTTCTGTATATCGTGATCGGTGCGCTTCTCATTGCGTTCCGTAACGAGATGCTGCAGTGGGCGATGACCATCGCGGGAATCTTCTTCCTGGTATTCGGCGTTCTGGAGCTGATCAAGATGAACTGGATCGGCGGTGCGGTGAGCATCATCATCGGTATCGTGGTGCTGATCCTCGGTTGGACGGTTACCAAGATCGTCCTACTGGTGCTGGGTATTCTCTTGGCGATCAAGGGCGTTGTGGCGCTGTTTGGCGCCTTTGGCAGCAAAAAGAATAAGGTGCTGAATATCATCGTAGCGCTTTTGACCATCGTGGTCGGTCTTATCGTAGCCTTCGGCAACGCGCTTGGTTACATTGTCATCATCGCAGGTGTGATGCTGATCGTGGACGGCGTAGTTGGTCTGGTAGCAGGACTGAAGAAGTAAAGATCGTCGAAAAAAAGCCCGTCTCACAGGGAGACGGGCTTTTTTCTGTTTCTTATTTTTCCATCAGCTCGTGGGCTACGGGCCAAGCGGCATCCGCATAGAAGCGGTGTCCCTTATCTCCCGTTACCAGAGCGCAATTGTCGGGAACACCTGCGGCGGCGTAGAGCTTCTTGGTCAGATCAAAGGTCTCGCGGACGCCTGCATCGGGGAAGATCTTGTCCTCAATACCGTGGACGATGACCAGCTTTCGAGGAGCGATCAGACCGCTGATGTCACCCATGTCAAAGTACTTGACGATATTGGGAATGAAGTTGCAGACGCAATGCTTCATAGCGGCAATGGAATCCTTGTAGGTACAAACGGCGCAGGATGGCATTGCCAACGCGATTCTCTCGTCGATCGCAGCCGTATAGAAGGTTGCGGTTCCGCCTCCCGAATTGCCCATCAGCATGATTTTGTCCTTGTCGATGAAATCAAAATGCTTGATGATGGCATCGATGACGCACATGGTATCGAGCACACGCTCGCCGATGGTGGTTCTTCCGTTGAGAATGGCGCTCATGGAGGAAACGTGGCAGTCGGGCGCGCCCGTGTCGGGCTTGTTACCGCACTCACCGAAGTTTCTCTGCTCCACGGCGATTGCCGCACAGCCTTCCTTGATGGCGCGGCAGACAAAATCACGGTCACTGCCCGCGATGGTGATGTCGTCTTTGTCATAAATGGGGGTGCCCAGAGAAATGTGCATACCCGTGGAGTGTCCCTGCAGGGTCAGAATAACGGGCATGGGCGCGGTCAGACCGTGGGGAACTCTCATTACTGCGGGGAGAATATAGCCCTCCTCACTTTGAACCGTAAAGCGGTACTCGGTATATTCATCGGTTTCCTTTGTATATTCGACGGTAAACTGATCGTCCTCTGCTTTGACCATATTGTCCAGTCCCAAAAGCTCGCAAAGCTTGGCGCGCGCCTCCTTTTGCCATGCGGCAAAGTCAGTACCCTCTTCATAACGCAGAGAGGGCGTTACAGCCTTGATCAGCTCCAGATTGTACATCCACGGTAAAACCTTCATCATGTTGGTGTGCTCCTTTGTTTGTATCATAATATCGGTTCTGAAGAACCACTGGCTGTATTGTATCATACATGAAGGGAATTGTCAAGATGATATAACCTTTTTCTATTGAGTATTAAAAAGAAGAAAAAGCTCCGTCGTTTTTTCCGGAAGAGGAATACGGCGGAGCCTTTATTTTTACTGATAATAGGTCTTATACCACTCGGCAAAGGAACGCAGACCTTGGCGCAGAGTGGTTGCGGGCTTGAAGCCGAAATCTCTCTCCAGCGCGGAGGTGTCGGCATAGGTGACTGGAACGTCACCCGGCTGCATGGGAACCAGCTCCTGATGGGCAGATAGATCAAAATCCGCGGGAAGTACGCCTGCGCGGATCAACTCCTCCCCCAGAATGGTGACGAAATCCATCAGATTTTCAGGAGAATTGTTTCCGATGTTGTAAACGCGGTAGGGAGGAATGGGAAGTCCGTCCTCTCCGTCCTGCTTTTCAGGGGCGCACTGCATGATTCGCTTGACGCCTTCAACGATATCGTCCACGTAGGTGAAGTCTCTTTTGCAGTTACCGAAATTGAAGATCTTGATGGATTTTCCTTGTAACAGCTGATTGGTAAAGCCGAAATACGCCATATCGGGGCGTCCGGCAGGGCCATATACGGTAAAGAACCGCAAACCCGTGGAGGGAATGTTGTATAGCTTAGAATAGGCGTGCGCCATCAGCTCATTGCTTTTTTTCGTTGCCGCGTAAAGACTGACGGGATTGTCCACCTGATCGTCGGTGGAGTAGGGGATCTTTTTATTGGAGCCGTACACGGAGGAGCTGGAGGCATAGACCAGATGCTCTACGGGATAGGCTCGGCAGGCTTCCAGAATGTTAAAGAAGCCGATCACGTTGCTCTCAATATAGACGTCGGGATTGGTGATAGAATAGCGAACTCCCGCCTGCGCCGCCAGATTGACGACCACGGCAAAGTGATATGCTTCAAACAGCTCGGTCAGAAGAGCCTTGTCGGCGATATTGCCGCGGACAAAGGTCCAGCGAGCCTTTGGCATTTGCTTTACCAATTCTTCTATGCGGGAGAGACGGTATTCCTTGATGGAGGGATCGTAATAATCATTGACATTGTCAATGCCCATCACGTGAAGATCTCCTACCGTGCGGATCAGTTCCTCTACCAGATTGGCGCCGATAAAGCCTGCGGCACCCGTTACCAAAACGGTTTTTCCCTTGAGCGATACGTTCGGTGTCAGCATATACCGCGATACTCCTTTTTGACAGATTCATAGCTTTCCAAATTGCCGATGTCATACCGCTTGCCCGGCATTTCCATGGCGTGTACGTTTGTTTGGGTGCAAAGCCAGGCAATAAAGCTTCCGGGAGCGTCTACTCCGCATCCCGCCTCGATGCCGCCCTTGACCAGCTTCGCATCCGAGCGGGTATAGTAATAGAAGGGAGGGGCGCACCAATTGGACTTGGGCTCTGCGGGCTTCTCCTCCATCAGAAGAATGCGGTCATCCCCGTCAATGGATACCACACCGCTCTTGGTCAGCCGTTTTTTGTCGGCTTCGTAGTATCGCATAATGCAGGATGTCTGCTTCTCCTTGGCATATTCGATAAATTTGGTCAGGCTGAAATCCAGAAGGTTGTCTCCCGCGATCACCAGCAGATCGTCTTCGATTGCCAGCGCATCGATAGCAAACTGAATGTCCCGTACCGCGCCAAGCCTTGTTTCGTTGGAATCTGTTCCGTCGTCTACTACGGTGATGGGGTGCGGATTCTTTTCTGCCCAGTCATAAAAATGGTGGGCAAACTTATGGTTGGAGATCACAACGTATTCGTCCACAGCCCCGAGGGAGTCGATGTCGTCGATCAGCCAATCCAGAATGGTTTTGTTTCCCACCTCCAACAGAGGCTTGGGAAAATTTTCGGTCAGGGGATACAGACGGGTGGCGTATCCTGCCGCAAGAATCAAGCATTTCATATTTTACCTCGATTTTCAGGAGAGCCGCGCGCCGTCGGCACTCTCACAAATGTGAATAGAGAATTTCTTTTCCAAATGGGGGAACGCTTCCACGTATTCCCGTGTGATCTGTTCCACGATAGACTCCTCGTATGCGGGATCGATCAGTGCCATACAGCATCCCTTGAAGCCTGCTCCTGAAAACCGTCCGCCGTAAATACCCTTGGTGTGTGTCATGATCTCATAGAGACACTTCAGCTCGGGGGAACCGGTCTCCCATTTTTCAATAGAGGATAAGCCGCTCTCAAAGCATAGCTTTCCAAAGGCGTCAATGTCTCCTCTGCGCCAAGCGTCCACTCCCAGCTCCACGCGTCGCATTTCACTGTACCAATGCTCTGCGCGCTTTGACCAAGGCTCGGGGAGAAGATCCTTGTATTCCAAATAGGTTTCGTAAGGAATATCCCGCAGATTGGTGTTCTTAAATTTATCGTAGTTACGTCCGCTGAACGCCATAAGGGCATATGCGGCGGCGCGGCACTCATCCACTCTCATGTTGAATTGAGAGGATACTAAGGAGCGCTCCAGACCCGAGAAGATAATGGCGATCTTATAGGGCTTCATATTGGCGGGGGTAGGGATCAGCTCGTAACGGTCGTTCTGCATATCCATATACAGCAGACGGTCCTTTCTGCAATAGATCTCACAGGATTGATCCAATTTACCGCAATCCACGCCCACGTATTTGTTTTCCGCCTCCTGCGCGATGGAGACCAGCTCCTTGGAGGAGAGGCGGATATGATTCATCGAGGCGAGGGCGCACAAAAAAGTAATGATCACCGCCGCGGAAGAGGAAAGACCTCCAATGGGGAATTCCCCCGCGATGACGGCGCAAAGCCCCACGCGCAAGGGATAGCGGTTATTTAATGCAATGGTGGCGCCTCGCAGGTGATCCGCCCAGTCATTTTGCGGCTGATCGGGGGTTCCCGCTACGTGCCACTGGGCACGTTTGGGAAACTGAAGGGAAGCGATCTCAATAATTCCGTTGTTTTTGGGGCCGTACGCGATGTGGATGCCCTTATCAATGGCAAAGCCCGTGATCTTGCCCAGCTGATGGTCGGTATGCGCTCCCAACGGACAGATGCGATAGGGCGTGAAGGCAGTGTTTACGGGATCCCGACGGTATGTATTGCGGAAAGCATTGATCACCGCGGATTGCGCTTCGCTTGCCTCATAAGAGGGGGGGATCCCCTGCGCATCGGAGGTATAACCTTCCTCGCGCTCATTATATAATTTGGTCCGCGCATCCAAGGGCTTGGGCGCAGTGTCGGGGATCAGCCATAGCTTTCCCACTTTTTTTGCTCCAATGATCCGTCCGCCTCGGCAAAGAGCCGTAATGCGGCGCTCGGTCATATCCCAGACCACCGATGCCTTGTGTACATCCATATATTCCATGACATTTCCATCCTTTTATACAGTGTAATGGATTTATTATATCACAAAATCTGCCAAATGTCAAGATGCTTCTTGACATTTGGCAGATGAAAGAATTCGACAAATCGGGCGTATGAGGTTATTGCTGACGGAAGTAGACCGTACCCGTCGTGGCATCCATGGACTCTACGATGGCGAGGGATTCCAGCTGATAACCCAGATTGCGGATCACACGTCCTCCGATCTGGAAGCCCTTTTCAATGGCGATGCCGATTCCCGCAACGGTGGCGCCTGCCGATTCGGTGATGGAGATCAAGCCTTGAAGCGCGCAACCGTTTGCCAGAAAATCGTCCACGATCAGCACCTGATCCTCAGGACTGATGAATTTTTTAGAAACAATGATCTGGTTTCGTGTCTTATGGGTAAAGGATTCTACCTCGGAGACGTACATATCGCCGTCGATGTTGACGCTCTTGGATTTCTTTGCGAAAACCAAGGGAACATCAAAATATTTTGCAACAAAGCTGGCAATGGCAATGCCGGATGCCTCGATGGTCAGCACCTTGGTCACGGTCTTGTCCGCAAACCGTCTATGGAATTCTTTTCCCATCTCATCCAGCAATCCGACGTCGATCTGATGATTGAGAAAGCTGTCTACCTTCAGTACGTTGCCTTCCTTGACAACGCCGTCCTTGAGGATTCGTTCCTCCAAAAAATTCATATGCCATATCCCTCCGACGAATGAGATTGATTTTCTACATTATACTACATTTTTTTCACGCTGTCAACCGATTCGGAAAACAAAAGCCGACGGAATTTTCTCCGTCGGCAGCTTTTATCTGCTCCTATCAATTAAAAGTGCAGTACTTGAAGCAAAAGAACCCAAGCGAGACCGTAATAGGTGACTACCGCTACCAAGTCGTTTACCGTGGTAATGAAGGGACCTGACGCTACAGCGGGATCAATGCCGCATTTTTTCAGAGTGATGGGGATCACTGTGCCCGAGATCCCCGACAGAAGCATAGAGATCGCCAAAGCAATGCCTGTGCAGAGGGAAACGGCAAAGGACAGAGATGCGGGCTGTTCTCGCAGAAGATAGAGATAAAGTCCGATCAACACGAAGGAGATCGATCCGAGGATCAGCCCGTTGAACAATCCCACCCGCGCTTCCTTAAAGACCAGATACAGCCTTTGTTTTCCGTCCAGACGCTCATCGGTCAGGGAACGTATGGTAACTGCCAGGGATTGTGTCCCCACATTACCCGCCATGCCGAGGATCAGAGACTGGAAGGAGACGATCAGACTCAGCTGAGAAACCACGGTATCAAATAGCCCGATGACACCCGAGACCAGAAGTCCAAGTCCTAACAGAATGACCAGCCAAGGCAGCCGCTTTCCTATGCTTCGGCGCAGGGGCTCTTGCAGATCCTCCTCTGCGGAAAGTCCGCCCAGCTTTGCATAGTCATCACCGATCTCCTCCTCGATCAGTGAAGCGAAATCCTGCGCGGTCAGAACGCCGCGAAGCTTGTTTTCTCCGTCCAAAACGGGAATGGAGTCCTCCGAATATCCGCGGATCCGTTCCAGACAGTCCTCAATAGGCTCCTCCGCGTAGACGTAGGGATAGGAGGTCATGACGATATCGGAAAGAGGAGTATCGGCTCTGGCGCGGATCAGATCCTTCAGATCAATGGCGCCCAAGAAGATGTTTGCCTCGTCGGTTACGTATAAGGTGGAGACGTTGTCGTTTTCCGCCGCTTGTGTGACAAGCTCGGTCATCGCCTGACGAACGGTGCTTCCCGCGCGTATGGAAATGTAGTTGGTGGTCATTTTGCTGCCGATCTCGTCCTTGTCAAAGGATGCCAGCAGCGCGACCTCCTGTCTCGTTTCTTCGGGGAGCAGCTCAATAAGGGAATTTCGGAATTTTTTATCCAAGGCTTCCAGATAGGAAACTGCCGAGGAGACCTCCATCTGAGAGAGGATCGTTGCGCGCTTGCGAAGAGAGATCTCGTCCAGATACAACGCGGGTTCGTCGGTGTAGTCCAGAATATCCGCGAGTATCGAGGGGGGCAACACGGAGTATAGTTTGTTTCGTTTATCCCGCGTTAAGAGAGCCAATGCTTCCGCCATGTCCTTTTCATGATAGTCCGACAGACGGTCTTGCATCAGCGTGGGCGTCAGATTGCTTTGGATCAATTGGATGATCTCGGCAGCATAGTCCCGATGGGACGCGTCCGCAGTGTACTTTTCTTCCATAACCTCACCTCCCACACATTTCATATTCCAAAATCATTATATCATAAATATTGGTCATGTCAATATTTTACGTTAAAAAAAGTGATTTATACCGCCGAGGTAGTAAGTCATGCGGTTGACAGGATAGGATCTTTATGATATACTATATTTGTCCGAATTTTTTTGGAAAGGAGCCATTATGAAGCGAGAGCGGCGTTTTGTTTTGTCTACAACCCATATTATTTTGCTGAGCTTTTTGGGTGCGATACTGATTGGCAGTGGGCTTCTTTCACTTCCCATCAGCTCCGCTGACGGAAGGGCAGTCCCCTATATAGACGCGTTGTTTACGTCAACGACCGCTACCTGTGTGACGGGATTGGTAACGTTACCTGTTGTAAGTACGTGGAGCGTATTTGGTCAAGCGGTGATTTTGGTGTTGATCCAAATAGGCGGGCTGGGAATTATTACCGTCATGTCGGGCGTAATGATCGCGTTGCATCGCAAAATGAGTCTGAGCGATCGTTTGTTGATCCAGGACGCGTTTAATTTGAACACCCTGGCGGGGCTGGCAGCCTTTATCAAACGGGTGATTTTCGGAACGCTTCTGGTGGAGGGGATCGGCGCCTTGATTTGTATGGCGGTGTTTATTCCCGATTTCGGTCTTCGTGGAATCTGGATCTCCATTTTTCATTCTGTTTCGGCATTTTGTAATGCGGGAATCGATATTATCTCGGAAAACAGCTTGTGTGAATATGCCACCAACCCGTTGCTGAACCTTACCACCTGCGGATTGATCATTATGGGCGGCATCGGCTACATCGTTTGGTGGGACGTGCTACGGGTTTTCAAGGGAGCAAGAGCGCGCCGCTATAAAATGTTCCGATACCTGACCTTGCACAGTAAATTGGCGATCACGACAACTCTTATTTTGATCTTTGTCGGAGCGGGATGGATCCTTCTGTTCGAATATAACAATCCTCTGACCATCGGAACGATGTCTCTGTTTGATAAGCTTCAAGTATCGTTGTTTCAATCGGTTACCACAAGAACAGCGGGATTTGCCTCGATCGGGCAACAATATCTCCGTACGCCAACAGCGATGATCTCTATGTTGCTTATGTTTATTGGCGGTTCACCCGTGGGAACAGCCGGCGGTATCAAAACCGTGACTCTTACCGTTCTGATCGCGGAGACGATCAGCGCGGTGAAGAAAAAAAGGCAGGTTAGCCTGTTCCATCGGACACTCTCGCGGGAGGTGCTGAGTAAGGCGGTGGCAGTAACGGGAGTTTCCTTTTTGATCTTCTTTGTAGCTACCGTTTTGCTTTCGGCGACAGTAGATGCAAATATATTGGATGTTCTCTATGAGACAGTCAGCGCCACGGCGACGGTCGGCTTGACGAGAGGATTGACTGCGACTTTGAATCTCTGGGGAAAGCTGATCGTTATTGTAACTATGTATCTTGGTCGTGTCGGTCCCATCTCGTTGGCGTTGGCACTGAATATCACAAAGGATAGCCAAAATATCATCAAGGATCCCATGGAATCCATCAGTGTGGGATAAGAAAGGAAAACATATGAGTATGAATCAGACCTATGCGGTGTTCGGACTTGGCAGATATGGAGCCGCTGTGGCGGAGGAGCTGGTGAATAGCGGAGCGTCGGTTCTTGCCGTGGATATGGATGAGAGCAAGGTTAATCTCGCGGTAGGGCATCTTCCTCTTTGCAAATGTGCGGATATTACCGACGGAGAGGTTCTTCGGCAGTTGGATATTGGGAGCATAGACGTGGTGATCATCGCCATGGCGAGCAATCTGGAGGCAAGTGTACTGGCAACGACTCTTTGCAAGGAGGCGGGGGTTAAGACCGTTATCGTAAAGTGTGCCAGCGAGACTCACAGAAAGATCCTGCTTCGAGTAGGCGCAGATCAAGTAGTGTTTCCCGAAAACGAATCGGGAACCAGACTGGCTCGGAATCTTTTGAGTTCGGGTTTTGTAGATATGATCGAATTATCTCAGGACGTTTCCATGGTGGAGCTGGACGTGAGATCGGAATGGGAAGGCAAGTCCTTAATGGAGCTGAATCTTCGCAAGAAATATTCGATCAATATCGTAGCCATTCGGCAAAACAACGAGGTGAGCGTGAATGTGGATCCCGCGCAGCCCCTTGACCGTTCCATGCAATTGATCGTGATCGCGCAGACATCCAAGCTGGCAAAGCTGAAATAACGAGAGTTAAAAGAAAGAAGGAACCGAGAATAGGGCTGTACCCTAAAGGACAGTTTTACCTACCGACAGAAAAAACAGAAACCGCAGATTGATT
>JAZNVA010000216.1:0-5567 GCA_045592565.1 Eubacteriales bacterium
TCCGAAAAGTAGAGGGCAAATAATGAAAAAGTCTTTATTTGTAAGGCTTTTTGCAATATTTGAATTTAAAGCTTGTACCTACCATGTACCAGCCATGTACCTACCAAATGTAAGTACTTTGTATGTACCGAAAAAGATTTATGATTTTTAAAAAGACGAAAAATGTTCGTTTTGCACAAAAATAAAAGAAAAATTCCGTAGCAATTGTGCAATTTCCACGGAATTTTGGTCTGAGTGACAAGACTTGAACTTGCGGCCTCTACCACCCCAAGGTAGCGCGCTACCAGCTGCGCCACACCCAGATGTCTTGACGACCCGTATATTATAGCATATCTTTTTTTGAAAGTCAAGCCCTTTTTGAAAAATAATTTTATTTTTTTCTATCCGTTTTACAAGGCTATTTTTTGTCGTTTTGGGGGGCTAATTGCTTGATGACAGGCAGGGAACAAACTCCAACCAGCAGTCCTGCGAGGCTACCTGTGATGAGAAGAATGGGGAGATAGACGACAATTCGTAATTCACTGACCAGCAGGATGGCGGCGGTGAGTTGTGCGATATTATGGGTGATCCCGCCCCCGATACTGACGCCGAGGGGACTGAAACGCCCGCTCTTTTTTAACAGTATCATACTGACAAAGCTGAAAATTCCTCCTGTGGCGCTATAGATAAAGGCAACGGCGTTTCCAAACAGAATTCCGCATGTGACGATTCGAATCGTATGTACAGTGAGCGCGCTTTTGATATCGGTTAGATAGAGCAGTGTAAGGATCGCCAGGTTAGCAAGTCCCAGTTTGATCCCGTAAATTCCGACAGAGAAGGGGATGAGGTGCTCCAGATATCCGAGAACGATCGCAAAGGAGGTCATAATTCCGCAAAAAGCAATCTTTTGTGTTTGGCTCTGTTGGTTCATGGTTTTCTCCTTTCGTGCTTCTCATGGTTTGGAATTTTATTTCTTTTCGATTCTCACTACCACGCGGTTGGGGGCGCAGACAATACTTTTCATCTCATTTGCCTCGCCTGTATGGACACAGATCAAGTCGGGGCAGCTTGCCTCTTGAATGGAAACCTTTCCGTCGCTGACCACTATCGTATTGGTTCCGCCCTGATACCCTTCAATTTGTACTACGGTATCCTCGTTTAACTTAAGACGCAGAATCTCCTCGCCGTCCACGGTGATCACGGCGCTCTCCCCTGTTCCTGAAAGAACAGTATAGAAGGTGATCAACAAAGCACATGCGATCAAAAGAACAGACAGAAGCAGAATTAAATCGTTTCGTTTCATTTTTGCTCAACTTCCCCTTCTGCATAGTTTTTCCATCCGCTCGATTGCAGGGTGGTGCCATCGGAACAAAGCCAAAGAGCCTCGGTATTGGGCAGAGCGTCTATAAGGTCAAGTCCTTCCTCTGCGGGCATGGAGAACAGTGCTGTGGAGAGCGCATCTGCTAATGCGGAGTTATTACAAAGAACGCTGACGCTCAGATAAACGGTATCAGGGTAGCCTGTTCGGGGGTGTATAATGTGGTGATATTGTATTCCGTTAACCGTGAGATTTCGTTCATAGGAGCCGCTGGTGACAAGGGATCGATCCATGAGGCGTATGGAATGGGGATATCCCTCGTGTCCCTCTGGCGTTTGGATCCCGATCAGCCACGGCTGATTTTGGGGCTTAGTTCCGTGAGCGACCGTATTGCCGCCCATATTGAGCAGGAAGCTTTCGCACTCTTCCTTGATGAGCAGATCGGCGATCCTTTGCGCTACATAGCCTTTTCCCAATGCGCCCGCATCAAGAGAAGAATGAGGATCGGTGAGCGTGACGGTTTTTCCGTCCTCGGACAGTTGGAGCACCTCTATGCTTGTATGAGTCAACGCCTCGGCAATGGCATTGGGATCGGGCAGTGTGGCGGGTTTTCCTTCCGTTGCCTCTACCCGTTTCTCATGCCAGAGGGCTGTGACACTTCCCATAGCGATATTGGTATAGCCACGGGTGAGTGTATACATTTCCTTGGCATATTGGAGGAAATCATAGAGACGGGGCTCCACCTCTACGGGCTCTCCGGCATGGTCATTGACGGTTTTCAGATTATTGACATCGTCATAGGAATGGTAAATATCCAGCAATTGATGATATTCTTTTATGGTGTTGCGACAGATGTCCGCGTACCGATCAAATTCGGCTTGATCGTCTGTATAGACGGTCAGCAGATAAAAGGTATCGAAAAAACCGAAGCCCTCGTCGGTATATTTTGGGGGTGTGGAGGAGCATCCTGCCAGAGGAGTCAGGGCGCAGATGATAGACAACAAGAGCAAGAAACAGCGTCTTCCAAGCATGGGATATCCTCCTTCCTTCAATCTTCTGATGCTTTATAGCATTATTATATCCCTTTTTCTTGTGATTGTCAAGGCGTTGGGAGGAGGGATTCGTATTACGAAAGGGTTTGGTGATATTTTGCGTTGGCAGTAAAATATTCGGATGATATACCGAGAACGGGATTGTACCGATGCCGAAACGCGCGGCTGACGCCTTTCGAATTGAATCAAAAAGGCGACGGCTTCTCTACGGGCGCCGTCGCTTTTGGTTTAGATTTATTTTTCAGAGTCAATCTCCACAAATGTGGTGTGCGGATATTTCTCCTTTGTTTTTTTATCAAATACGTAATTGGTAATGACGAAATCCACGGGGGTGAAATCACCGAGGACGACTCGCCCTCCGTCCTTATCCACCTTGTCCTTGTCCATCAGATAAAAAACGCGATCCGAATTTCTCATCATTGCCCTGTGCATGGAAAAATAGATATCCCCCTCGTAAGCCATCTCTCCCTCGGAGGTGACGTTGCTGGTGGAGAAGAAGCACTTGTCGGCGCGGTATCGACTGACGGTCTCCACGGTATCGGTTCCCGCAAGCATATAGGGTGACTCCATGATCTTTCCGCCAAGAACCGTTACGTCGACTCCGTATTCGTTCAGAAACATCGCGAGCGCCATATTGTTGGTAAGGACGTGAAGATCTTTTTTTTCAATCAGATATTCACCGAGATATTGTGCAGACGTGCTTCCGTCAATAAAAATAACGTCGCCGTCCTCGATAAATTCCGTGGCTCGCTTGGCAAGTCTCTTTTTGACGGGCTTTGCTTTTTCATACCGAAAGAGGACGGGAACCGAGTGGGGAGTGGCAAGCTCCACGCCGCCCCAGGTTCTGCGGATCCGTCCACCCTGCTCCAGGGCGTTCAGATCTCGATTGATGGTTGCCTTGCTGTAATGCAGCTCTGCGGTCAGGTGCTTGACCGTTACGTAGCCGTATTGCTTGAGCAGACGAAGGATCTGCTCGCACCGTTCCTTTTGATACATGTGATCTCCTTTTTGAGACAAGATGAGAAATTCTCATTGCTCTGAACATATCTTGTCAACTTATTGAGAAAATTCTATAATGATTATAGCAAGTAACGGGAGAATTGTCAAGGATTCTTTCAAAAAAGGAGGACGATATATGTCATTGGTCACGTCAAAGGAGATGCTCTCTCGTGCACAAGCGGGGGGATATGCGATCGGCGCGTTTAACGCGGAAAACATGGAGATGGTTCAAGCGATCGTGGAGGCGGCGGAGGAGCTTTGCGCTCCCGTAATCATTCAGACGACGCCGTCTACGGTGAGATATGCAAGCACCGACGTATATGCGGCAACCGTTCGCGCCGTTGCGCAGAGGGCAAGCGTTCCCGTTTGTATCCACCTGGATCACGGCGACAGCTACGAGCTTGCCATGAGCGCGCTGGAGTCGGGATATACCTCGGTGATGATCGACGGCTCCAAGCTGGACCTGGAGGGCAATATTGCCCTGACGAGGGCGGTGGCAGAGCAGGCGAGAGCCGCGGGAATTCCCGTGGAGGCGGAGCTTGGCGCCGTGGGCGGCAAGGAGGATTCCTTGGAGGCAGAGGGGGGCTGTACGATCCCCGAGGAGGCAAAGGAATTCGTGGAGAGAACGGGGATCGATTCTCTGGCGGTTGCCATCGGAACGGCGCACGGCGTTTATACCAAGGCGCCAAGGCTGGATATTGAGAGGCTTCGTCAGATTCGAGCGATGGTGGACGTGCCCCTGGTGCTTCACGGCGCGTCGGGACTGACCGATGAGAGCGTGCAGGCGTGTATCAGAGAGGGAATCTGCAAGGTGAATTTTGCCACCGAGCTTCGCCAAAGCTACACGAGAGCGGTACGGCGCGTGCTGGAGGACGGGGCGATCTACGATCCCAAGGCATACGGCAAGGAAGCCCGAAGGGCAGTGAAGGCGCAGGCTATGGACCGCATGACGGTCTGCGGATGCGCGGGAAAGGCGTAAGGAGGACGAGAGATGAAGGCGGCGGTTTTATACGGAAACGACGACGTACGGTATGAGGAATATCCAACCCCCGAGGTGGTGGCGGGAACGGTTCGGATTCGGGTTCGGGCGGCAGGGATCTGCGGCTCGGATATCCCCCGAGTTCACCATAGCGGAGCGTACCATTATCCGATCGTGCTGGGACACGAATTTTCGGGCGTGATCGATGCCATTGGGGAGGGCGTAGAGGACTTGAAGGTCGGAGACACCGTCTCCGCGGCGCCCCTTTTGCCCTGCATGCGGTGCGTCGATTGCCAAAACGGAAATTTCTCCCTTTGTAAGAAATACAGCTTTATCGGTTCCCGCGTGCAGGGCGCCTTTGCCGACTACGTGGTGCTTCCCGCCAAGAACGTGGTGCCCTACGACCCCTCCATTCCCTTCGTGCAGGCGGCAATGTTCGAGCCTGCCACGGTCGGTCTGCACGGGCTTCTCACCGCGGACTACCGAGGCGGAGGAACCGTGGCGATCCTGGGCGGCGGAACCATTGGAATTTTTACCATGCAATGGGCGAGGATCCTTGGCGCGAAGCGGATCGTGGTGTTCGATCTTTCGGACGAGCGACTGGCGCTCTGCCGCCGACTGGGCGCGGACGAGACGGTCAACGTCGGAGAGATGAGCCTTGCCGATGCGGTAGAGAGATACGGCGACGGCAGAGGCTTTGACTGGGTCTTTGAGACGGCGGGAAGCTCGGTAACTCTGAAAAACGCCGTTTATCTGGCGGCAAATAAGGGGCGCGTTTCCTATATCGGAACACCCCATACCGATACCACCTTCAGTCCGAAGGAATGGGAGCTGCTGAATCGGAAGGAGCTGCATATCAGCGGCTCCTGGATGAGCTATTCCGCCCCCTTCCCGGGGAAGGAATGGGAGCTGGTCGCTCACTATTTTGCCACGGGACAGCTGAAATTCGACGACGGAATTCTTGACACCGTCTATCCCCTAAGCGAGGCGGCAGAGGCATTTGCCCGCTTCAAGGATCCCCGCTCGGTGAAGGGAAAGATCATGCTGGTCAACGAGTAAGCCAAAATAAAAAATCAGAGGAATCCACGGGGATTCCTCTGATTTTTTATGCCTTATATACCTGATCGGGAATGGCTTCCGGCATACCCGCAAAGCCGTAATGTCCTCCGCTGTTCAGAGCGGATTCGATACGGAGCAGGCGATTATATTTGGCGACACGCTCACTGCGGCAAGGCGCACC
>JAZNVA010000217.1:0-3331 GCA_045592565.1 Eubacteriales bacterium
CTTGGAGCGTGAGCGCTCGCGGTGCGAGAGGAAGCGAGGGCGACAAGGGAGAAAATAAGGAGCATCGGGAGCGCGCCACGCGTACGCGACCGAAGCGACTATATTTTCGAGTGGGCAGGTCATACCCACCTCCGCAACCAAAAAAGAACACAGGCCAATCGGTCTGTGTTCTTTTTTGTTAGTCCTACTCGTTAGGAAAGGCGAAAGGAAAAACACAAAATTTATAGTTTGTTTTTTAGAAAGTTGTAAAAATCTTCTGCGGAGATAGACTTGGGATGTCTTTCATGCAGTTCCACAATCAGATCCCGGTCACAGTTAGGCTCTGCAATGGTGACAAGCTTCAAATTTTCATTGTGGAGCTTTCCCCAGGAATACTCGGGCCAAAAAGCGATTCCCGCTCCTGTGCTGATGATATTCTGTACAGCGGTAGGTGAATCGGATTCAAATATAATCTTAGGATAAAATCCCGCTATGGAACAATATCGGCTACATATTGCACCGAAAAACGTGGAGTCGGGAGAGAGCGTTCTGTCCTTGCCATGCGCCATCCGCGTCGCACATAAGGCGTGGAAAATTTACGAAAACCGGTTTTGTCTGTCGTGGAAAAGCTATTTGAGCCTGCTTCCGCGGAAGGTGTAGCCTCGAATTTCCTGCAACCGGACGCGAGTTTGGCGGCGAGAAGCTACGTATTCGGCTCTACGGTCAACGCGGTGATTCTCTACGCTTCGGATGACGAGGGAATCCGCTATGCTTAGGCGTCTCTGTTTCAGCTCGCGAGAAAAGAGGACAGAGAGCATAAAAGCATTCTCTGTCCTTTTCCTGTCAGTAGGTAACGTATTCTATCAGATTCCAAAACCGTCGTTAAGAACACATACCCCTAAGATTGGCTTTATTTTTATAGTAGGTTTTATTCCGCTGCCAGCGAGGGACGAATGATGGCGAAGCGTTGCCAACCAATGGTATTGGTCAGACGGTCGTCCAGATCGCGTTCGTTCAGTGTTTTCAGGTCGATCATTTGTCCGTCTCCCACGTACATATAGAGCCCATAGGTTCCGTCACTGCTTCCCTGGAGATAGAGAATGTCGCCGGCGATGAGATTTTTCTCGCGGGGCAGTCTCGTTCTTTCGCCTGCCCATCGGTCACTGTTGAGAACGCTTTTTCCTCCGAACAGAGAAGGAGCGATCATCTTCGCGTAGTTGCCCGATGTAGCGATGGTATAATGGCTTCCGCTTGCTTGGAACAGTCCGTTTCTCAATGCCGTGATATCCGCGCCGAGAATATCGTTAACGCCCAGCAATGCCGTGTAGAGCGCGTTGGCAAGCTCGACGGCATCTCCCGTGGCGGTAGCGTTTGCTATTAGGTCGTTTAGGCGTTTCTGTTGCGCATCAGTCAGCGTTTTTCCGACGTAAACGGCAGGCGCTTTGACGGGAAATGCTCCTACACGGCTGTTATCGGTACAAAGAATGGCGTCTCCGAATTGCGCGGTCTCAGATACCATGACGGTGTAAGAGAGTTGTGTTTTCTCATAGGGCTTCAGGGTAACGACCCACGTCAGATCCTTCTCCGTTGAAGGAATTCCGTTTTGGAGAAGGACGGTTTTCGCGGGAATCGTATCGGTTACGGTAAAGGTCATTTCCTTTGCCGTTGTGTTGAACAGCGTAAAGGTATAGGTCAACGTATCCTCCGGGTTGACCGTCTGTCCCAACGTAGCAGAGCAGGTTTTTTCCGCGAAAATACCACGCATTCCGTCAATTCGCGCCGCGGCTGCCTCGGGGATTGCGCTGCCCGTCCACGTATTGGTGGGACGAATGATATACAGCGCCGTTCTCGGCTTTGCCGTCTGGAAAAGATAGCGACTGGAGTTGCTGGGATCAAAGAGGCTGTTCAGATGCATATATCGAACGGCAGGTTCTTCCGCCTCGGCGTAGGTAGTGAAGTTGTAGGTATTACCCGTGCAGTGAATCATGTTGCCGTTACCGACGTAGAGCATCGCGTGGGTATTGCCCGAATAGGTGTAGAATACGATATCCCCGATTTTCAGTGCGGCTTTGTATTCCGCCTCAATCGAAGCCTTTTGGGCGTCGGTTTCGATGCCCGTGAAGAAGTAGGTATACGCCTTCATGGCGGCGGGAGCATCCGAAAGCTGGAAGTCACCGTAATCATATCCCAACGCGTTGTAGAACACGTCGTGTACGAACCCCGTGCAGTTGCTGTATCCCGTCTCGTCGGAGGTGTAATCCTCGGGAGCTTTTCCGCGCTCCCAGCGGTAGATCTTGGGATCCTGTACCAGACGCACGTCGGCATACTGAATTCGGTCTCCGCGAAGGAGGAACGCCTCTGCCGTAGCTATAATGGATTTTTCCACGTCGGTTACGCCCTCGCTCAGGGGCTCGGAGCGCATACTGGATACCAGACCGAAGGAGATCGAAGGACGAAGCACGGCAAAATAATCCTGCTCGGAAAGGGTGGTGAGTACCGTTTCCTCGGAGATCATTACGCAGCCGTCGGTGAGGTCGTAAAAATTCGTTCCGTCGGTGGCGTAGAAGCGACCGTCCTCGAGATTGGACGCGGAGGGAAGAACGCAGAGAATGTCTCCCGATTGAATATCCTGAAGGGTGACCGTATCGGTCTTTTGACCGAGCAGATGAGAGGTCATGCCGTTGCTGACCGCCTTTCCGCCGAAAAGCCCGGGGACGACGATCTTGGCATAGGTATCCGCTTTTTCCGCCGCAGTATCCACAAAAATCTTGTTCAGGGTGGTGCCCGCATCCTCGGTAATGGCGGGGGAGGTGCTGTGGCTGATGTAGTAGAGATACTTGATAAGCTCGGTCCCCATGAACTTGGTGCCTGTCATAGCAACCAGAGCCTGAGAGAATTTCTCCATGTCAGCCGCGCTGAAGGTCTGATTGATATAGACGGTGCTCCCCGCGATCCCCTTTCCGTTCACTTTGGCGTCGTCGGCAGAGATTGCCTCCCGCTTCAGCGCCTTATCCTCGGATACGGCTACGGTATAGGAAACGGTGACCGTTTCCTTGGCGGGAACCGTCAGGCTCCAGGAAAGATCGGTTCCGCTTACCGTGGCGCTTCCGCTTCGGTAGGTGGTGTGAGTAGGAACGGTGTCGGTCAGCGTGACCTGTTTTTCTTCTGAGGTGGTGTTGGTTGCGGTAAAGGTGTAGGTAATGTCATCCCCGGGGTGAACGGTTCGGATCAGGTCGAAGTCAGAGTTTTTCGAAACCAGCACACCATCCGATTCGGTGGCGGGATTCTGGGGTGCGGATTCAACGGGTCCTTGGTAGTAAGCGGAAGCAGCCTCGCCTTCTATGTAGGCTCC
>JAZNVA010000218.1:0-3186 GCA_045592565.1 Eubacteriales bacterium
CAATCGCGCACGCTTGGGTTCGAATCCCATCATACCAACGGAAAAGGAACCTGAAGACGGAGCGGAAGTGAAGAATACGCCGGAGGTCAAAGACCTCGTCTTTTCTTTTTTCTCGAGAGAACGATACGATGAAGAACCCCGCAAAATGGCGCCATGCGCCATTTATGCCATGGGCGTGCGCTTCGATGAGGCAAGGGAACCGAAAAACAATCGCGCACGCTTGGGTTCGAATCCCATCATACCAACGGAAAAGGAACCTGAAGACGGAGCGGAAGTGAAGAATACGCCGGAGGTCAAAGACCTCGTCTTTTCTTTTTTCTCGAGAGAACGATACGGTGAAGAACCCCGCAAAATGGCGCCATGCGCTATTTATGCCATGGGCGTGCGCTTCGATGAAGCAAGGGAACCGAAAAACAATGTCGCAGTTTTTTGATTTTCCATTGCTTTTTTTTGATAATCCATTGACTTGTTTGATGGAGTCTGCTATAATGTGCTACGGATTTGGTCTTTACTTGAGGAGAAAAATATGCAAACGTTTCTTATTATGTTGAACCCCATGCTTACCATGTTTCTGTGCATTGCCATCGGATACGTGTTGCGTCAGACGAGGATCCTGCCACAGGATTCGGGAAAGGTGATCGCGAAGCTCGTTACGTGGGTCTTTGCTCCCGCGCTCAGTTTCAGCACAATGGCAAAAAATTTCACGGTGGAATCCTTGAGCACTCACGCGATGAACATCGGATTTTCTTGCTTTACCATAGCTGTTTCCATGGGGATAGCGATCCTTTTGTCCTATTTGTTTGTAAAAACGCCCTCTCCGGAAAGGGGAATATATCAGTATGCGCTCGCTTTTGCCAATTTCGGGTATATGGCGGATCCTATTATTCTCGGTATGTTCGGTGACGAGGCGTTGTCATATCATAAGCTGTTCACGCTTCCCGCATCCATTATGGTGTATGTATGGGGGATCGGCATTCTGGTTCCCCAGGGGACGGAACGGGGTAATGTGCTCAAAAAGATCCTCAATGCTCCAACGATCGCCATGCTTTTGGGTATGATCGTGGGTATTACGGGGCTTGGCGCTCATCTGCCCACCTTTATGACCTCTACCTTGGATTCGCTGAAGGTCTGCATGGGACCGATGGCGATGCTGGTGGCGGGTGTGACCGTGGCAAATTACAGCTTGCCCAGAATGATCAAAAATAAAAAGGTTTACGTGGCAAGCGCTTTGCGACTGATCGTACTGCCCTGTGTACTGGTAGCAATCGTCTTTGGTGCAAAGGAGTTGCTGAGTCTGATCTTCTCCGTGGAGATCGATAACCTTGTGGTCTTTCTTGTGTTTTTCTTTACGGCAATGCCGTTGGGCTTAAATACGGTGGTATTCCCGGAGGCATACGGTGGAAATCCCGAAACGGGGGCAAGTATGGCGCTGATCTCCAATACCCTTGGCGTGATCACGATTCCCCTTCTTTATATGCTCCTGACCGCTATTTTCGGCGGATTCCCCATGGGAGTCTGATCGGAAAGATGACAGACGCGTCTCCTCTACGGTGAGACGCGTCTGTTTTTTGTCGATGAAGCGTCGATCGGACCAATTGACGGGATTTTGATGAATTGTGAAAAGAATGTGGACAATCTAAAAATATTTTTTGATAATTTTGCGTTTTTTTCTTGACAAACTTATGAAAAGGGAGTAAAATTATGATATCCTAAATTTTATTTTTAAAGGAGAAAACAAAATGTTTCAGTTGAACATTCCCAAGAAACAGATGACCATGATTCAGGTCTGGGTCAGTGTTGCGCTGGTGGTTGTTTCGTTGATCATGAGCTTTATGCCCATCATCACGCTCAAGACCGGTGATAACATCGATCAGATCAATGAACTGCTGAGTGATCTGGACGTTGACATGAAGATCCCTGAGAAGGTAGGCGTTTCCGCCGTAAGCCTGATCAAGGGCGGTAAGATGATGGTGGATATCATCTCCATCGCATCCGACGATACCCCCGATGCCAAGAAGGCAGACGCTTTTGAGGAAAAGCTGAAGAGCGAGGACGGCAAGAAGACCGTGATGACCGCAGTTGCCATTGCCGCAACCGTTGTTGACGCCGTTTCCGACGATGACAAGAGCTCCGGTAGCACCGGCACCTCCAACATCCTCTCTATTGTTCTTGGTGTTCTGGTGGTATTTGCCGCAATTCTCGGCGTTCTCAGCTTGACGATCATCCTTCCCATTCTGTTTATCATCAAGACCATCAAGGTTCTTATCGCCGCTCTGACTAATCTGCAGACTCCCGGCGAGGCAGTTTCCAAGGTGAGCGGAACGCTGTTCGGTTCGCTGACGCTGGTGTTCCTGCTGATGCTGCTCCAGACCCTGTTGCCCGGCATGAAGTACGGCTTCGGTCTGATCGCGATCGCTGTGATCGCGGTTTGCTCCGCTGTGATCAATCTGGTGGTTTCCAGACTGTACAGCTACAATAAGAATCAGTTTATGTACATCAACCTGCTTCAGGGCGCATCCGTTCTGGGTGTGATCGGCTTCTTCGTATTCTTCTTCAATATGGTGAAGTCCAACATCTTCAGCAGATTCCTCGGCGGTGAGTACACCAAGTACATGGCAAGAGTCGGTGAGGCTCAGGCTACCGCGAAGAAGATGAAGGTTGATCTTGAGGTGGATTCCATGTTCTGGATCGACGGTATCGCTATTATCGCCGTATTCGTTCTGGTTCTTGCTGCGATCAGCTACCTGACCGCAAACGTTGCCCGTCTGGCTTGCTCCGTAAAGGGCAGTGACAGCGCTCTGGGCTACTCTATCATCGCTGTGATCGCCGTTGCTGTGGCTACTTATCTGACCACCGCAAAGCACGGATTCCTCATTCTCGCTAAGTCCAAGGGACAAGAGGGTAACTTCTCCTTCCTGGAAAACATGAAGCCCGCAGAGAAGGATGCGCTGACCGTTGCTATGATTGGCGCTATCATGATGCTGGTCGTGGAGATCGCGCTGATCGTTGCCAAGAAGGTTCTGTGCAAGGGCATGACCTCCGACGAGATGAAGATGGTTGCTTCCGGCAATATGTCTGCCGCTGAGGAGGCTCCCGCCGCTGAGGAGGCTCCCGCCGCTGAGGAGGCTCCTGCCGCTGAGGAAGCTCCCGCTGCTGAGGAGGCTCCTGCCGCTGAGGAAGCTCCCG
>JAZNVA010000219.1:0-3690 GCA_045592565.1 Eubacteriales bacterium
GGTTCGGATTCCCGTTGCGATTGCTACCGCTTCTGCGGTGGTGGAGGGCTTCTCATTTCTCTACGAACCGAGCCCCTCATTTTGCAAAGCAAAAGGATCGATTTGCGCCAAGCAAACTGTGGCTTTCCGATCCCGATCAGCGCAAATGGGGTTCGGATTCCCGTTGCGATTGCCACCGCTTCTGCGGTGGTGGAGGGCTTCTCATTTCTCTACGAACCGAACCCCTCATTTTGCGAAGCAAAAGGATCGATTTGCGCCAAGCAAACTGTGGCTTTCCGATCCCGATCGGCGCAAATGGGGTTCGGATTCCCGTTGCCGTTCCCTTTTCCGCCCTTGCGATAGTGAAATTCTTATTTTCCCACCGTCCTTGCCAATTCGGTGGCGAGGGCATCGTTGAGATGAGCCAGCATGGTTTGCTCGGCAAGAGTTAATTTTTCGGGCATATGTAGCTTGGGCAAAGCCTTCTTCGAACGGGCACTCCATTCGGACTCCAGACGATGCAGAAAGCGTCCGGCATCTCCCGCGTACCGTCCATGGCTCTCAACAACGATGCTGTCGAGATCAAGAAGCGCACACAACTCCGAGATCTGATCTGCCAAGGTCTCGTATCTCTGTTGTCCTTTTGCCTGGGAGATCCCCGCCGTCCATTCCGTTCCCACTGCAAGCACGGTTTCAATCTCCCGATCCAACCGCAAATACAGCACCGTTCTGCCAAGCGATCCCTCGCACAATCTCTCGGCGGTCAATTCGGATTCCCACTCGATCCGCTCTGCCTCCGCGCCGATACCATCCCGAAGCGCCTGATTCCAATAGGAGTTGTCCGTCCACCTCAGAATCAACCCAATTCCCGTAACAGCAAACTGCTTTTCTATCCGGTCCTTCAACAAATGCCACCGTCCCCGCAGCATCTTCTCGTTCTCCTCGGGGCTCATGGCATCGTCATATAAAAAGCTGTGAGATTCCAGCATTTCTCCGTCAGAACGAAGCAAGGTAAGAGAACAGCCTTTTTCCTCCACGCGTAAAATTCCCCATGCGACACTCTCATAGGACAGTCGTAGTCCCCGTGGACTTCTTCCCCGCTCCGCCGTCTCGATAAATTCTTCCAGCAATCCGGCATCCCTGTAAACGTCCACGATCTTTCCAGCCGTCATCACACTGACGCCTGCCGCCTCGGCAAGCTGACGTCTGGTCACTCCGTCCCCTCTCAGGAGCAGGCTTGTTATCCGATACACCGTATCCGACGACACGGTCAATTTTCTAAGCTCCAATTGATTCACACCCTCTTCTCTGCTTTATACGCCTTATTATATCGGCTTTTCGATCGGCTGTCAAGCCATAGGAAAAGGATTTTCTTTTTTTGCAAATAATTCTTGACGGAGATTCTTTTTTGTGATAGAATGGGAACAAGAAGCCACTAAATATTTAGATTGGGAGAATATTTATGAAAAAAGGGCATACAACACGTATTATTTCCCTGATCCTTTCCCTTGTCATGCTGCTGAGTATCTGCCTGACGGCAACCGGCTGTAACGGTGAAGCAGGCCCACAGGGACCGCAAGGAGAAAAGGGAGAAACAGGTGAAAAGGGCGAGACCAGTGAAAAGGGCGAACGGGGACGAAACGGAGTCAACGGCTCGGACGGAAAAGACGGAAAGAACGGGAAGGACGGCGATTCGATCATGGAATTCATGCACATTTCTTTTGATGACACCTACAAATGCTTCCAGAATTTGCAAAACAACAACTACTCCAGCATCTTTCAGGAAAAATTCCTGGGTTGGATGAAGAGTATGCATGACCAGTACGGCGCCGTGTTCAGTATCTACGTGTTCAACGAGCAATTCACCGCCTATGCCAACAGCGCCAAGGCGGCACGCTATGCCTCCGAATTCTATGCCGCCAAGGATTGGCTGAAGATCGGTCTGCACTCCCCCAAAAACGATCAGGACGTCAATTTCAGTAAAACGGGATACAACACCTATGCGGCAGGGCAGACAGAATGGAATACCTTTGTGGATAACGTACTCAAAGCGACGGGATCTTATCTGAGCATTGACCGTATGCCCCGTCTTCACAACTGTGCGGGTACCGAGGTCGCCCTTCAGGGCATGCGCGACGCCAACTACGGCGCCCTTGGCTTCCTTGCGGTGGATGACACCCGTAACGTGTACTATCTGGAGTCCTATGCATCGGGCAAATCCCAGTGGCTCTTTAAGCACGACCACATTACCGATTACAAAAACGGGCTTGTCTTTATCTCCACGGATATTCGGGCAGAGTATATCATCAAGGACAACTACAATCAATATTATCCCAAGGATACCATGGCGGAGGAGCTGGAATACCGTTACACGACTGCATCCATGGCAAACCGCGGCAGAGCCATGATCGTTTTCTCTCATGAAAACCGAATCCAGAACAACTCTGACGGTGTGCAGGCAGCCATGCTCCAAGCCTGCAAATATGCGCAGGAAAACGGAATTCCCTTCGACTTTCCTCAGAATAGGATCTTTACCCCCACCTCTCAGGATATTCACCCCTGATTGGAGCTTTTGCCCCGCGGCATATTGTCGCGGGGCATTTTCTTTTTCTCTACGACATTAAAAAATGTTTTTTAGTGAAAATGGTCAAAAATTTTCTATAATTTGGTCAAAATATCTATAGAATTTTTAAAAAAATTGTGATATAATTAACGCGTGTATCTATAAATACCGCAGACCGGTATATCTTATTTAGTAAAATAGGAGGCATTTATGAAAAAAACACTATCCATCTTGCTCAGTGTTATGATGGTCGCAGGACTGTTCGTAGCGCTGATCCCCACGGCATCGGCTTTGGCATACGAGGAAAACGTTCCTTCTGTCGTTAAGAAGGACATCTTGTATTCCGAGAATTTTGAAAGCGAAAGCTATGCAGGGCTTGAGGGCGCCGATCTGCGCACCGCTTTGGGCTGGAGTGCCGCAGCTAGTGCGGATGTGGGAACCGGAGAAACTTCCACTCCCGGCGGAGCCACCAACAAGATCGTGGAGACCGCGGACGGTAACCACGTGATCGAGCTGTACGGTGCCGGAACATGGGCAAATACCTGCATTCTCCAGGACGACCGTCTGGCAGGCGGCGACTACATGATCGAATATACTCAGAAGATGATCTCCAACGTTGGCACCGACGGCCAGGGTATCGGCTTCGTTTCCAACGGTAAAAGATACAACAACGGAACCGCTAACACCAACACCGCGTGGCAGGTCAACCTGAAGGAACGCGGAAACTGGGATACTTATGCCTTCTACAAGGGCTCCGGCTCTCGAGTAGATATCTGCGAGGATATCGACTATGATCCCTCCACCGCAACCAGTGGCGACGGCGCCGGCAGCAGCGGAAGCATCATCGGCAAGGAGATTCGTATCCGTATCGTTATTGACGCCGATTTCGGTATGACCATCTATACGCTTGAGGAAGGTGGCTGGGTAATGCAGGCAACCATGACGGACGCGAGCGGCGTATCCACGTGGGCATCCAATAGCTCCTCCATCGGCAACATGATCCTGATGCGTCTGATCAACGGTCCTACCATTCAACTGGACGATCTCGAGATCGCTACCATTGAGGATTACACCGGTCCTACCACAGCCATGGTTGGTTACCAGACCACGTATGCCGACGCGAACGACAAATTCGACATTCGTTTCGT
>JAZNVA010000220.1:0-2862 GCA_045592565.1 Eubacteriales bacterium
TGACCCTCGTGACCACTACGGCATTACCCAGGTGGTACTGTCCGACGACTCTCTTTTAAAGGACGTATCCAAGGAAACCGTTATTATGATAACAGGTGAAGTTACAAAGAGAGATGAAGAAACAATCAACACAAAGATTGAAACAGGTATGGTAGAGGTAAAGGCAGACAGCCTTGAAATTTTAGGCCCCTGCCAGATGGGACTTCCCTTCGATATTTCCTCTTCTACAACAATCCGTGAGGATTTAAGACTGAAGTACCGCTTCCTGGATTTAAGAAACCAGAAGATTCATAACAATATTATTCTTCGTTCAAAGATTTTAAGCTACCTTCGTAGCCAGATGGAAGAAATGGGCTTTATGGAGATTCAGACTCCTATCCTTACCGCTTCCTCTCCCGAGGGCGCCCGTGACTATTTAGTACCCAGCAGAAAGCACAAGGGTAAGTTCTATGCACTTCCCCAGGCTCCCCAGCAGTTCAAGCAGCTTTTAATGGCAAGCGGCTTTGACCGTTACTTCCAGATTGCTCCCTGCTTCAGAGATGAGGACGCAAGACAGGACCGTTCTCCCGGAGAATTCTATCAGCTGGATTTTGAGATGTCCTTCGCAACACAGGAGGATGTGTTCGCAGTTGCCGAGACCGTGGTCTACAATACCTTTACGAAATTTACCGATAAGAAGGTATCCAAGCCCCCCTTCCGCCGCATCACCTTTGCGGAGTCCATGCTGAAATACGGCTCGGATAAGCCCGACCTGCGCAACCCGTTGGAGATCAAGGATTTGACCGAGTTCTTCGCAAAGCATGAGTTCCTGAACATCAACGGAAGAACCGTTCCCTTCAAGAATAAGCTGGTTCGCGGTATCGTCGCAAACTACTTGGTCAAGAAAGACGGCGAGGGAGACGGAAAGAAGGCGTTTGAGAAGGCGATTGACACCTACTCCAGAAGCATCGGTATGAAGTTCGGATGCGGATATATTACATTGGAGGACGGAGAGTTCAAGGGACCTATCGCCAAGTTCCTCACCGAGGAGCAGAAGGCGGAGCTGTGTGAGCTGTGCGGCATCCAAAACGGAGATTCGCTGTTCTTCATCAGCGACAGCGCGTCGGTGATCAACAAGCTGGCGGGCGAGATGAGAACCTGGATCGGCAACGAGCTGGGGCTTATCAAGAAGGATTCCTTTGAGTTCTGTTTCATCGTGGATTTCCCCATGTACGAGCTGAACCCCGAGACGAACAAGATCGATTTTACTCATAACCCCTTCTCCATGCCTCAGGGCGGTATGGACGCGCTGATGAACAAGGATCCTCTGGAGATCTTCGCGTACCAGTATGACATCGTATGTAACGGCGTGGAGCTGTCCTCGGGCGCGGTTCGTAACCACAACCCCGAGATCATGAGAAAGGCGTTTGAGATCGCGGGCTACGGTGAGGAGGATCTGAAGGCGAAGTTCGGCGCACTTTACACCGCCTTCTCTTACGGAGCGCCCCCCCATGCGGGTATGGCGCCCGGTGTTGACCGCATGATCATGCTTATCGCTGAGGAGGAGACCATCCGTGACGTCATCGCGTTCCCCCTCAACGGAAACGCGCAGGATCTGATGATGGGCGCGCCCGGTGAGGTCACCGAGCAGCAGCTCCGTGAAGTTCACATCAAGGTCAGAGATTGACCGAACCCCGAAAAACAAGGAGTTTTTTATGGATAGAGAAACATTGAGATTGCTTGAGATGCTCAACCAGCTCAAGCTGACCGAGGAGCAAAAGGAGGAGACGATCGACTTCTTTGCCAAGAGGGAAGCGGATCTGGCGGCGCTTGATGCCATCGATACCGAAAACGTAGAGAGAATGGTGCACGTGATGCCCATTATGACCGTTGTCCGCGAGGACGTAGTCTCCCAGCCCTTCTCCCGCGAGGACCTGCAGGCAGGTGCGCCCGAGACCGACGAGGGATACTGGTGTGTTCCCCGTGTGGTAGAATGAGAGGAGGGGTAAAAATGAATGCATATACTGTGAAAAAAGAAGCTTCCTCTCAGAAGAAAATCGTCCTTGACGATATGATCCTGACCGTGGATATGCCCACCACAGCGGGCTCGAGAATGCTTCAGGGCTATATGAGCCTTGTGGAATCCGAGGCGTACTGTCGCTTGAAGGCGGCAGGCTATGAGGCTGTGGGAAAGGCTGATGTGGGAGAGTTCTCCTTCGATCTGCTGGGAGAGACCTCCGCGAGAGGCGCTCTCATCGAGAACGGCGTTCTGAAGAATGCCTCCGCCGGGATCGTCGCGTCGGGTGAGGCGCAGGCGGCTCTTTGTCTGGACGTGAACGGAACGGTCAGACGCGCCGCCGCTCAGAGTGGACTTGTGAGCCTGAAGCCTACCTACGGCACGGTTTCCCGTTATGGAACGGTTCCCGTGGCTTGCTCGGGCGAGACGGTGAGCGTCCTTGCTCCTCGGGCAGAGGATTGCCGTGCGCTCATGGATACGATCGTGGGACACGATGACAAGGATGGAACCAGTCTGTCTGACGACGAGTGCGCCAAGCTGAGAAAGAACGCCGAGCACGCGCCTCTGCGCCGTGTGGCGGTGCTGACCGATCTGGCGCAGCAGTGCGATGACGAAGGAAACGACCGTCTGGTACAGGCGGCTCTTGCTCTCAAGCAGAGCGGCGTGGAGATCGTTTCGGTGGATAACAGCGTGATCGCCTCGGCAAGAGCGGCATGGAACGTGCTGATGTGTGCTGAGCTTTGCAACAACGTTTCCCGTTACGACGGTGTAAAATACGGCCACCGCGCCCAAAGCTTTTCGGGCATCGACGAGCTGTATACCAACAGCCGTACCGAAGCCTTTGGAGATCTGCTGAAAATGGCGAT
>JAZNVA010000221.1:0-38297 GCA_045592565.1 Eubacteriales bacterium
CAGGCGATCAAGCCGTTGACGATAGCGGGATAGGCATTAAGGATCCGTCCTGCCTTGGTATCGGTCTGTCTCCAGGATTCCACGCAGCCTCCAAAATTCTTCACCGAGTTTTTCTCATTGGTAAAGGATTTGATAACTCGAATACCCGGAATGGTATCGGTCAGAACCGAGGTCACCGCAGAAGAGCGACGCCAGATCCGACGGTAAAAGGGAGCGATCTTCTTTTTAAAGATGCGGGAGCCAATGACGATCAGTGGAACAGGAATCAGAGAGAACAGTGTCAGCTTGGGATTCAGCACCAGCATGATGACCACGATACCTACCAGCTTGAAGAATTGAACCACCACCTCCTGCGTAATGCGGAGCATGAACGCCTGAATGGTCGCCGTATCGCTGCTGATGCGGTTGATCACCGAGCCCGTAGAGGTTTTGTCGTAAAACCGCATGGGCAAATACTGCGCCTTTTCGTAGACCTCACAACGCAACCTCGCCACGATCTTGTTGCCCGAGATCCGAAGCAGATAGCCGCGGAAGCCCGAAATAACGTAGTGTACTACGTGCAAGGAAACCAATCCAACCACCACAACCGTCAGCATGCGGCTGTCGTTGTTCGGCAAGATGGTATCCACCAGTGACTTCGTCAAAAGAGGAGGCACCAGCGCGATCGCCGTAGTGATAATGGACATCACCACCGCCACGATCAAAACGGGCATCTCGGGCTTGAGGTACTGCCAAAATTTCTTCATTACCCTGCCCTTATTCATACAGTGAATACAAGGAACGCCGGGAGCGGAAAGCGTTCGGCCGCAGCGTGGGCAGACCGACAGCATTTTTTCGTAAACGCCCGCCATGGCGTCCAGCGCCGCCGCAGGATCCTCACCGTCACGAATGCTCGTCACATAGGTCAAGACCGCATCGCACAGTGCCGTTACCGTAAAGGTAAAGCGAAACAGGTCTCGTTTTTCCCCACCCTCGGTATGTAAGCGCATAATGCCGTTTCCGTACATCCGCTTGTTGTAGATCTCTTTCACCTGAGAAAAGGCAAATCGCTCTGAGCACTCTTCCTTCTGAAAATCATACGTAAACAGATGAGAATCTGTAGCCAGAAGCACGTTCGTGCCGTATTGAGCCTCCCTTGAGATAGCTCCCACCACGGCAAAAAGCACAGGCTCTTCCTCGCTTCCCAGCGAGACAATGATCCTTAACTGATCGTCTGTCAGCTTTTGGTTGATGAGGATTTGAGTTTCCATCATTCCCGTCGCGACCGAATCGGCGCTCTCCTTTTTTCTATTCTTCGCGTATTCTACCATTTATCGAAGGGAAAGTCAACCCTTTTTTTCCTTTTTTTCAGCATTTTTTCGGCTTTTTTTCGCCAAAAAATTTCTACGAAAAAATTTTTAAAAAATTTCAAAAAAGGGTTGATTTTTTAAAAAAACTATGATATAATACACTGGTCGGCACGGAGAGATGGCTGAGTTGGTCTAAGGCGCACGACTGGAAATCGTGTGTAGGCTAATACCCTACCGTGAGTTCGAATCTCACTCTCTCCGCCAAAAAAGCACACCATTCGGTGTGCTTTTTTTGTGCGAGAAGTGGGAATGAGACTCACGGCGCAAATTACTGCAGATCTTTATCCGATGCCCTTCTATCGGGTAATTTGCCTGTTCGGACAACGTCCGAACATCGAGTTCCGAATCTCACTCTCTCCGCCAAACAGGACGAAGCAACCGCTTCGTCCTGTTTTTTATTTGCCGTCGTTCCCCTTTGCTTTGGTCAATTCAACCATTTACCGATTTTCTTTGTGCATTATGACGAAACAGCCAAAAACGATTGCCTCCTTCTTTTATTTCGATTTTCATTTTTGCTATTGCATTATCGTTAATATTGTGCTATAATGAAGCAAATTAAAACCTCTATCTAAAAAGGAGCAAACCATATGCTGATCACTGCTACCAAGCAAACCGTCGCGGAATTCGACACATTGACAGAAAAAAGAAAATCGGAAATACGAAACACCCCCGACGCGCTTACGATCACAGGCACGTGCTATTACGTCAGCAACGAGGGCGATGATACCAATGACGGTCGCAGCCCCGATACGCCATGGAAAACGCTTGCCAAGGTAGGCGAGGTCGCGTTTTGCGAGGGAGACGCCGTTCTCTTTCGCCGAGGCGATCTCTTCCGCGGCGGGATCCAAATTGCCGTTCCGCACTTTACCGTAGGTGCCTACGGAGAGGGTGATAAGCCGAAATTCTTTGGCGCGGCGCGAGACCTGAAGGATCCCTCTCTCTGGCAGGAGATCGACCCCGCTCATCACATCTGGAAATGGGGCGAGAAGATCCTCGACGCGGGTACCATTGTCTTTAATGAGGGAGAGCGACTTTCCATCAAGCTGATCCCTTCCTATATCGGAGGACGCTTCGTTTGTCGTGACGATGAAAGTAAACCCTTCGTAATGGCTGAGGAAATGGTCCGCGATCTGGATCTCTATTGGCATTTTGAGGACAAGATGACCACCCGTCCCTCCAAGGGGGAGGACTTCCCTATTCCCGATCCCATCGGAGGTATGGGCAACCTTTATCTGCGTTGCGACAGCGGAAATCCCGCGCTCGTCTTTGACAAGGTAGAAGCCATCTCCCAGCAGGTTGTTTTCCGTTTGCGCAGCAAGGCAGCCTACGCCCATTTTGACAATCTCTGTGTCCAATACGCGGGCTTTGCCATCGGTGCCGGCGGTCCTTGCGTTACGGGACTTCACGTGACCAACTGCGAGATGGGCTGGATCGGCGGACAGATCCAGCACTATTTCGGAACCGATCCCAACTATCCCGAGGGAAAGCGCGGATCGGTAACTCGCTTCGGCAATGCCATTGAGATCTACGGCGGCTGTAACGATTACGTGGTGGAAAACTGCTATATCTATCAGTGCTATGACGCGGGCATTACCCATCAGATCAACACCTGCGGTACTCCCTATGCCATGACCAATATCCGCTATGCAAACAACCTCATTGAGTATTGCGTATACGGCATCGAATACTTTTTGGATCAAATGAACGGCGATACCGAAAGCTACATGAAGAACGTAGAAATGTGCCAAAATATCATCCGCCATTCGGGCTACGGCTGGGGACAGCAACGGCACAATACCCATACCCCCGCCCATATCAAGGGCTGGAGCTACACAAACACCGCCTCGGACTTCTCCATTCATCACAATCTCTTCGGCGAGGCAAATTACCGTATGCTCCATCTGGTGGCGCAAAAGCAAGAATCCTGCCCTGTAATGTACGAAAACACCTATCTGCAAAACGAGGATAAGCCTCTGGGACAGTACGGCGGAAACGAACTTGCGGAGCCCCCCATTCTGCCCTTTGACCGCAAGGCAGACGAGACAATCGCGAGCATCTTCAAGGATCAAAACGCGAAGGTCTATTTAATCGAAAAATAAAAAAAGCCGTAGGGACTCGTGTCCCTACGGCTTCTCTCATACCCGCCACAGCACGTAAAACATAACGGCAAGGGCGTGCAGGATACTGCCTACCAAGGTCAGCAAATGGAAGATCGAATGAAAATATTTCCTCTTTTTTCCCAGGCGGAAAAAGATCGCGCCACCCGTGTAAAGGATCCCGCCGATCAGAACCAGTAAGAAGCCGTCCCGACCAAGAGAATCCAAAGCCTGCGGCATACTGAATATCACTGCCCAGCCCATACCGATATAGCAGACCTGACTGAACACCTTATACTTATGCAAGTCGATAGCGGTCAGTGTCACCGCCAGCGCCGCCAAGCCCCAAACTGCTCCAAAGGTGATCCATGCGGCTACGGGATACTTCCTTGCCATACAGCAAACCAGAATGGGCGTATAGGTTCCCGCGATGAGAAAATAGATGGTACAGTGGTCCATGATCTGAAACACACGCTTGGCAAGATTGGGACGCAGACCGTGGTAGATACTGGACATACAATACAGCGCCGTCATAGAAAAGCCGAACACGGCACCGCAAATCCCCCCCGCTACGCTTCCCCGCAAAGCGGGAATCAGCACACAGAACACCAACGTGGCGATCCCGATGGCACCTCCCACAATGTGTGACACCATATTGAATACTTCTTCTCCCTTGGTATAAGCGGGCAAAATACGGTCGCGCAATCGAATTCGAGCCATCGCCATTATATAATCCTCCCTGTTATATGGTATTGAGTACTACATTATATGGTTATTATACCACATGTATTCAAGAAGTACAAGTCTTTTTCGAAAAAAATTCAAAAAAAAAAACAGGCATTCTCCGTTTTTAAGGAAAATGCCTGTTTTTATTTGTTTGAAATTATTCTGCGTCCAGAGCCTCGAGATCCTCCTCGGAAATCAGACACTCAAACTTCTCGCCGCATGCGGGGCAGATCAGCTCCTCGGGATCGATGCTGCTATCGAAGCAGATGGTGTCGCCACATGCAGGGCACTCCACCTCAAAATAGTCCTCATCATCACAGTCACAGTCGCAGTCGTCATCGCAATCGCAGCAATCGCAACAATCGCAATCGCAGTCGTCGCAATCCTCATCCAACAGATACTCCTCAACAGCGCCCAGATCCTCGTCCAGCTCCTCGCAGTATGCGTGAACGGTGTCCACAGCCTCGTCCAGCGCGGCAAGCTCCTCTGCCATATCTGAGCAAAGCTCAATCAGAGCGGCAATGATCTTGCCCTCCTTGGAAGCCGTATCCAGCTCCATTCCCTCTGCCAAGCCCTTGATATAGGCGGCTCTTTCGTTCAGTGTCATATCACACCTCCGTGACTGTCTCGGCTTACGCGCGGGACAGATACTCGCCGGTTCTGGTATCGATCTTCAGAACCTCACCCTCGTTGATGAAGAGCGGAACCTTGATCACGGCACCGGTCTCCAGAGTTGCGGGCTTCAGGGTGTTGGTTGCGGTGTTACCTGCAAAGCCGGGATCGGTCTGGGTAACTGCCAGCTCAACGAACGTGGGGGGCTCTACGGCAAATACATTGCCCTTGTAGGAAAGGATCTTGCACAGCATCTCTTCCTTTACAAACTGGAAGCTTTCGGGAAGCTTATCGCTGTTCAGGGGCAGCATATCGTAGGTCTCCATATCCATAAAATAATAGAGATCGCCGTCGTTGTAGGAGTACTGCATTTCCTTTCTTTCGATATATGCGTTCTCAAACTTGTCCGTGGGGCTGAAGGTTCTCTCAATAACGGAACCGGTGATGACGTTCTTGATCTTGGTACGAACGAACGCCGCTCCCTTACCGGGCTTTACGTGCTGGAACTCGATAACCTGATAAACGTTACCGTCCATATCAAAGGTGATGCCGTTCTTAAAATCGCCTGCTACTACCATATTTTACTATCCTCCGAAATATTTTTCTTCTTGCACTCTCTTTGAGTGTGCATATCAATTCAGTTTATTTTACACCATTTTGAAAAAAATTTCAAGTGCTTTTTGAATATTTGTCAATAATTTTTCAAAAATTCTCGTAACTCTATTAAAAATGATCATTTTTTCAAAAAAGAAACAGAAAATCTTGTGCGGAATATCCCAAAATTGAAAATTCCGTTGACAAGAGAAAAAAAAGGGGGTATAATTATTGTGTATAGATATATTTTTATGAAAGGAATGTCCAAATGATCAGAAGCATGACCGCCTTCGGACGAGCGAGAGCCACCGTAGGCGGAAAAGATATTACCGTGGAGATCCGCTCGGTAAACAACCGATTTTTTGATTGCTCCGTGAAGCTTCCCAGAGCTTTCTCCTTTTTAGAGGAAAAGATCAAGCCCCACCTTCTTGCATCGGGCGTATCCCGCGGCAAGGTGGACGTATTCGTGGGAGTGGACGTAGTGGACTCCCCCGCCGCGCAGATCGCCGTGGACGAGGGCTATACCGCTGCTTATCTGTCTGCCCTGCGACAGCTGAGAGACTCCTTCGGACTGAAGGACGACATCAGTGTGATGACCGTAGCACAAAACCGTGAGCTCTTTTTGGTCCGAAAGCCTGAGGAGGATACGGAAAAGGATTGGGACGACCTGAGAACCGTTTTGGATGAGGCGGTGGAACGCTTTATTGCCGCCCGTACCCGCGAGGGAGAAAATATCCGCCGTGATCTTGTGAGCAAGGTGGAGTCCATTCGCGAAAAGGTCAATGAGATCGAGGCACTTTCTCTGGCGGACGGAGAGACCTACCGTCAGAAGCTGGAGGCAAGGCTTCGGGAAATGCTTTCCGACAATCGGATCGCTTTTGATGAGAACCGTATTCTCACCGAGTGCGCCATCTTTGCCGATCGCATTGCCATCGACGAGGAGTTGGTTCGTCTGCGTTCCCATTTCGACGGCTTTGCCGACATTCTCGCATCCGACGAACCGGTGGGAAGACGATTGGATTTCTTGGTACAGGAGTTGAATCGGGAAACCAACACCATCGGCTCCAAGTGTCAGAACGCCGCGATCGCCCGTCTGGTGGTGGATATCAAATGTGAAATTGAAAAAATCAGAGAGCAGATTCAGAACATTGAATAATCTGAGAGCAAAAAAGGACAGATACATATGAAATTCATTAACATCGGCTTTGGAAATATGGTGGCGTCCGACCGCATCGTCACCATCGTCTCTCCCGACTCGGCACCCGTCAAGCGTCTGATCCAGGACGCCAAAGACAGCGGTCGTGTCATTGACGTTTCCTGCGGTCGCCGTACCCGCGCGGTGATCATCACCGACAGCGAGCACGTGATCCTCTCCGCTATTCAGTCCGAGGCCATTGCCAACCGTCTGGACAGCAACGATTCCGCGCAAGACGAGGAATCGGAGGAATAACGGAGGTATCGTCATGAAAAAAGGACTTATGATCGTCATCTCCGGTCCCGCGGGAAGCGGAAAGGGCACGGTAAACGCCCACCTGCTCCGCACGGGTAACTTTGCCTACTCGGTCTCGGCAACCACCCGCGATCCCCGTCCGGGAGAGGTGGACGGTGTAAACTATCACTACATTACCAAGGATGAATTTCTCCTTCGCATCGCGGACGGAGATATGCTGGAATATACCGAGTATTGCGGCAATTATTACGGAACTCCCCGCAAGGAAGCGGAGGAGGTTCTGGCTTCTGGCAAGAACCTGATCCTGGAGATCGAGGTGGAAGGTGCCAAAAACATCAAGCGAGCCTATCCCGATGCCGTTCTCATCATGCTTCTCCCCCCCTCCTTCGCCGTACAGGAGGCGCGTCTCCGCGGACGGGGGACCGAAAAAGAGGAAAAGATCCGTGAGCGTCTGGCGCGTACCCGCGAGGAGCTGAAGGAGATCGAAAGCTACGACTACGTGGTCTACAACTATGACTACAAGGATCGCGAGGCAGCAGAGGATATTCTGGCGATCATTCGTGCCGAGCATCACTCGCTGCGCCGAAATCCCGATGCCGAAAGCCGTTACTTTGAAAACTAATTCACCATTTACGAAATACAGAGACAAGGAGAAAAAATTATGCTTTATCCCACCATTAAGGAACTGACCCGCGACGAATTCAACCGCTACGAGCTGGCTCTCGCCACTGCTAAGTGCGCCCGTCTGATCACCGATGAATACGTCAGACAGCGCGAGGCTGCCGAGAAGGCGGCAACGGGAAACAAGGACGCGGACCGCAACCTGATCAACATGATCAACAAAGAATATCGGGATGAGAAGGCGGTCAAGAACGCCATTACCCGTATCCACAGCGGTGAATATCAGATCGTTCACAAGGAAGAGGACGAGGAGCTTCCCACAGAGGAATCCGAAACCGCCGAGGCTGTAGAAGCATAATTCTGACTGTAACGATTGCTCGGAGGATCGACTATGTGGGAATACGCCGGCGTACATCTGCTGGATAGCCCCTATTGCATCGACCGCCCTTTTGATTATTTCATTCCTCCCGATCTTCGGGAGCGGGTCGAGGTCGGCAATTTCGTGACCGTTCCCTTTGGAACGGGAAACCGAAAACGAACGGGCTTGGTGGTTGCGCTCAAGGATCAACCGGATAACGAAAAGATCGGCTGTAAGCCGATCTTTTCGGTGTGCGATCCTTCTCTGCTCTCCCTAAACGATGAAATGATGCGGCTGTGTCTGTTCATGAAGGAGCAGACGCTCTGCACCGTGGGAGACGCGGTTCGCGCCATGGTTCCCATCTCGGCGATGGCAAAGCAGGAGGACGTCTATCTACCCGCAAAGCGCGCCGAGGAAGATACCACTCCCGACAAGCCCCTCGATCCTCTCGCATCCCTGATGCTGGATTACATTTGTAAAAAAGGAAGCGTACGGCAGGATCTGCTCAAGCTTCGTTTTGGTCCCGCCACCGCCGACACCTTGAAGCAATTACTTGCCTACGGTCGGATCCAAAGGGAAACCGTTTTGCGCACGACCGAGGAAAAAAGCGAGAACTATTGTTCTCTCGCCCTCCCCAAGGAACAGGCGGATGCCATTCTCAAGGGAACCGATCCCAATATTCGTCTCCGCTCCTCCAATCACCTCTCGATCCTGAGATTTCTTCTGGACTCGGATGAGGAGGAGATCAAGGAAAAGACGGTTCTGGATTCCTGTGGCGCTACCGCGGCGCAGATTACCGCACTCTGCAGCAAGGGGATCCTTACCCGAACAAAAAAGACACTGGATCGCAGTATTCCCACGGTACCCAAGGGAGAGACACGGGCGGTCATACTCAACGACGAGCAGACCGCCGCCTACGAGTCTCTTTGCGCGCTGTCCGATTCGGGAGAAGCCAAAGCCGCACTGCTGCACGGCGTAACGGGAAGCGGAAAGACCTCGGTCATGATGAAGATGATCGATCACGTTCTGGCAAAGCAAAAGAGCGTGATCCTGCTTCTGCCCGAGATCGCCCTGACGCCCCAAACGCTGTCCATCTTCTGCTCCCGCTACGGCGAGCGAGTCGCCATTCTCCATTCGGGACTTTCCGCGGGAGAACGACTGGACACCTACCGCCGCATCCGCACGGGCGGCGCGGACGTGGTGATCGGCACCCGTTCCGCGATCTTTGCTCCCTTGGAGGATCTCGGCTTGATCATCCTGGATGAGGAGCAGGAGCATACGTACAAATCGGACATGAATCCGAAATATCACGCAAGGGATATCGCCAGATTCCGTTGCGCTCACCACAAGGCACTGATGCTGTTGGCATCCGCCACCCCCTCCTTTGAAAGCTATTATAAGGCAAAGGAAGGGGCATATACTCTGATCTCTCTGAAGCATCGCTACGGCGGCGCTTCTCTGCCCCGCGTGACCATTGCCGATATGCGGGAGGATACCACTGCGGGAACAGTCTCCCCTCTGGGAACTCTTCTGTGCGAGAAGCTGGTAAGAAACCGTCAGCAGGGGGATCAATCCATTCTGTTTCTGAACCGACGGGGATATAACAATTTTATCAGCTGTCGAAGCTGCGGCGAGGCAGTTCGCTGTCCCACCTGCAGTGTTTCCATGACCTATCACACCGTTGGCAATTCCTACGAAAAGGGAGAGCTTCGCTGTCACTGGTGCGGCAGACGAATGCCTCTTCCCGCGGTTTGTCCTTCCTGCGAGAGCCCGCATCTGGCGCACATGGGGTTTGGCACGCAACGGGTGGAGCAGGAGCTGTCCGAGCTATTGCCCGACACCGAGATCCTGAGAATGGATACCGACACCACCTCCTCCCGATACTCCTATGAGACCATGCTGGGCAAGTTCCGCCGACATGAGGCGGACGTGCTTCTGGGAACTCAAATGGTCACCAAGGGACACGATTTTCCCGACGTAACGCTTGTGGGCGTTCTTCTGGCAGACGCTTCTCTCTATCTGAACGACTACCGCGCGGCGGAACGCACCTTTGCTATGCTGACGCAGGTGATCGGTCGGGCAGGACGCGCTGACAAGGCGGGGGAGGCCGTGATCCAGACCAATAATCCCGATCACGAATGTATCCGTCTTGCCTGCTCGCAGGATTTTGAGGCATTCTACAACGCCGAGATCCGTCTGCGGAAGGCGCTGGTCTTCCCTCCCTTCTGCGATATCGTTTCCCTGATGCTGACCTCCTCCGAGGAGGTGGAGCTGATGCGGGCATCGACCGTTCTTTCGGAGAAAATGAAGGAGCTTCTGGCGGGAGATTATCGGGATGTGCCCGTGGTAACCTACGGTCCCTTTGAGGCTCCCGTATACAAAGTAGAAAACAAATACCGCATGAGAATGGTGATCAAGTGCCGCCTGAACAAGCGCAGTCGCGCGCTGTTCGACGCGCTGCTTCGCTTTTTTTCGGGATCCGCGGGAAAGGGCTTGACGCTTTCCGTGGATTTCAACCCCTCCTCCTTATGAGGAGCTTAAAAAGGAGATTATTATGGCAAAGCTGAAAATCGTAAAAGTTGGGGATCCTACGCTTCGAAAGGTGTGCCGCCCCGTGGATAGCATCACCCCCCGTGTCCTCACGTTGCTGGACGATATGATCGACACGATGCGTGCCGCCGACGGTGTGGGACTCGCCGCCCCTCAGGTGGGCATTCTGCGAAGGATCGTGGTCATTGAGACTCCTGACGAGGGACTGATCGAGCTGATCAACCCCAAGATCATTGCTTTCTCGGGAGAACAGGAAAGCGAGGAGGGCTGTCTGTCGGTTCCCGGCAGATGGGGCGTTACCCGCCGTCCCATGCACGTCACGGTCCGCGCCATGAACCGAAAGGGCGAGACCTTCGACATCACCGGTTCGGGACTGCTTGCAAAGGCATTCTGTCACGAGATCGACCATCTGGACGGCAAGCTCTATATTGATTGCGCCATTCGGATGCTGGACTCCAACTGAGACAAACGGAAAGGAGACGGCATGAAGCTTGTATTTATGGGAACCCCCGATTTCGCGGTCTTTTCCCTCCGCGCCTTGCTGGAGGCGGGACATGAGATCGCGGCGGTAATCACACAACCCGATAAGCCCCGAGGACGGGGATACACCATGACACCGCCCCCTGTAAAGGTTGCGGCACAAGAGGCGGGGATCCCCGTCTATCAACCCGCTACCCTGAAGGACGAGACATTCGCTGAGCTCTTGCGGCAGTTGGATCCGCAGGTGATCGTGGTGGTCGCCTTCGGAAAGATCCTGCCCGAATCGGTGCTTCGCTATCCTCCTCTTGGCTGTATCAACGTCCACGGCTCCCTGCTTCCCGAATATCGGGGTGCCGCCCCCATGCAACGGGCGATCATTGACGGAAAAGCCGTAACGGGTATTACCACCATGTATATGGACGTGGGGTTGGACACGGGAGATATGCTTCTCAAGGAAGAAATCGCCATCGAAGAAAACGATAATTTTGAAACGATCCATGACAAGCTCGGCGCGCTGGGGGCTGACATGATCGTCCGCACGTTAAACGGTCTGAGCAAGGGATCGATCCCGCGCATTCCCCAAGACGAGGCATTGGCAACCTACGCGGCAAAGATCACCAAGGAGGATTGCGCGCTGTGCTTTGATCGGAATGCAAAAGAAGTACACGACCGAATCCGCGGTCTGTCCCCCATTCCCCTTTCTTTCACCCACACGGTGGACGGAAAGCTGCTCAAAATCACCGCATCCCGTATTCTTGACACCGATACAACACACGATACCCCCGGCAAGGTGATCTCTCTGGACGAGGGCATCGCCGTTGCCTGCCGACGCGGCTCGGTTCTGCTGACGGGCGTTCTGCCCGAGGGCAAATCCCGTATGTCTGCCGTCGATTTCATTCGCGGAAGAAAGGTATCGGTTGGAGATATTCTCCAATAACCTCAATAATTTTTTGATCAGGAGACTGCTATGACGGCAAGACGGCTTGCGTTCGATCTGCTGCAACGGATCGAAACCAACGATCAGTTTTTGAATATCGCGCTGGACCACGCCCTGAATCAAAGCGGGCTGGACGGAGCGGATCGCGCCCTTGCCGCGACCTTGGTTTACGGCGTTACCGAACGACGGATCACGCTGGATTTCCAGATCGACCGCCTGGCAAGCCGCCCCGCGTCGGAGCTGGATCTTCCCGTCAAGACCGCTTTGCGGCTGGGACTTTATCAGCTGTTCTTTCTGGATCGGATCCCCCCGCACGCCGCTGTGAGCGAGACGGTTTCTCTGGTCTCCAGAAAAACGGCGGGCTTTGTCAACGCCGTTCTTCGCGCGGCTACCCGCGCACCCGCTCTTGCTCTGCCCGATCGCAGGGAGGACGAGGCGGCTTACCTCTCGGTCTCTTGCTCGGTCTGTCAGCCGTTGTGCGAATGGTTGATCGGCACATTCGGCGCAAAACGCGCCGAATCCATTTTCAAGAGCTTTTCCGAGCATGGAAAAACTACTCTGTCGGTGAACACCCTGAAGATCTCCCGTGAGGAGCTTGCCAAAAGGATTCCCCATGCAACGCCTACCGTATATGCCCCCAAGGGGCTGTCTGTGCGAGGCTCCGTTCGAGAGCTGTACGGCTTTGAGGAAGGTCTGTTTTTTGTACAGGACGAGGCCTCTCAGCTTTGTGTGGAAGCGCTGGGCGCGCAAGAGGGTGAGCTACTAATGGACATTTGCGCCTGCCCAGGCTCCAAAAGCTTCGGCTCGGCGATCCGCATGAACAACGCGGGAACGGTCCTTTCCTACGATCTTCACGAAAAAAAGCTTCCGCTGATCGAATCGGGAGCCGCCAGATTGGGCATTACTATCATTACCCCCTCTGTACGTGACGGAAGGAAATTTCTTCCCGAGCTGGAAGAAAAAGCAGACCGTGTGCTGTGTGACGTTCCCTGCTCTGGCTTTGGCGTTCTGGCAAAGAAGCCCGAGCTTCGCTACAAAGATCCAATCTCCTCTGCCGCCCTTCCCGACATTCAGCTGGCGATTCTGGAAAACGCCTGCCGTTACGTCAAACGCGGCGGTACGCTGGTCTACTCCACCTGCACGATCCTCCCCGAGGAAAACGAGGAAAACGTAGCAAGATTTCTGAGCAGACACCCCGAATTTTCTCTTGTTCCATTCTCTGTGGGCGGGATCGAAGCAAACAAAGGATATCTGACACTTCTCCCCGATGAATACCCAACCGACGGCTTCTTTATCGCGAAGCTGACGAGACAATAAGATCTGCAAAAGGACTTTTTTGAAAGGAGCGATCTCTCATGAACACAACCAAAAAGACCGATCTTCTGTCGCTCCTACCCGAGGAGCTGGAGCATCTGGTGCTCTCCCTTGGGGAGCCGAAATATCGGGCGCAACAGCTGTTTTCTCAGCTCCACCGAGGCATTGCCCCCGAGGAGATGACCAACGTAGGCAAAGCTACCGTAGCCAAGCTGAAAGAGCATGCCACCTATCATCTGCCCACCGTCCGCCGCAAGCTGGTCTCCGCCTTGGACGGAACGGTAAAATATCTGTTTGCCCTGCGAGACGGAAACTGTGTGGAAAGCGTGGTCATGCGCTACAAGCACGGAACCACCATCTGCATCTCCTCTCAGGTTGGCTGTCGCATGGGCTGTGCCTTTTGCGCCTCCACCATCGGCGGAAAGATCCGCGATCTGACGCCATCCGAAATGTTAGGGCAGATCATTGCCGCCTCCAAAGACACGGGAGAGCGGATTGACGGCGTGGTAATGATGGGCATCGGGGAGCCTCTGGACAACTACGACAACGTCGTCCGATTTCTTCGTCTGGTAGGACACGAAAAAGGACTGAATATCGGCTACCGCCATATCTCTCTTTCCACCTGCGGTTTGTGTGACAAGATCGACCGTCTGGCACAAGAGAATTTTCCAATCACGCTATCGATCTCTCTTCACGCCTCCGACAACGAGACGCGAAGCGCCATCATGCCCGTCAACAGAAAATGGAGCATCGAACAACTGCTGACGAGCTGTCGCAACTATTACCGCGCCACGGGCAGACGGATCTCCTTTGAATATACTCTGATCGCGGGAAAGAACGACTCCCCCGAAGCCGCCCTTCGTCTGGCAAGGCTTCTCAACACCAGTCTCCGTTCTGCCGATGAACCCTCCTCTTTCCCCATTCACGTCAATCTCATTCCCGTCAATCCCGTAACCGAGACGGGCTTCTCCGCCTCGGATAAAAAGGCGGTGGCAGCCTTTGCCGCCACACTGGAGAGAAAGGGGATCCGCGCTACCGTCCGCCGCCGTCTCGGCTCGGACATCAACGCATCCTGCGGACAGCTTCGCCGCGCGGAGGAGCAGCAAGACTAAAATTCTTCCGACACATACATAACGCAAAAGGAGCATTCCTCATGAAGTACCGTTTTCGTGTGTCGAGAAAAAAGATCGTATCCGATCATACCCCAAAGCCTCCCGCCCGTCGTCGTCAGCTTCGGCTGAAAGGGGCGGAAACCCTTCGTAATCTCTCCCGACTTCCCGAACCCGTAGAAGAAATACTCTTTGAGTTTGAGGACATAAAGGAGTCGAGAAAGCAAAAAAAGCGAGTCAGAAAAGACCGAAAAAAACAGCTCCTCTCCTTTCTTCGTGCCTGCAAAACCGCGGGCGCGGCAGGAGCCAGCCTGATCTTTCATAAAACACGGCAGCTGCTCCGTCGGCTTCGCCGCCCGAAAAAAGCCAAAACCGTTCACGCACTCCCCATTCTTTCGGGCGCGCTGTGCGCTTCTCTGCTGGTGGTCACGCTTTCGGCAGGGGGGATCCTTCTGGGACTTTTTTCGGGATATGGCAGATCCTATCGAAGCGTGACCGTTCCCAATTTTGTGGGAAAAGACCCATCCTCTGTCCTCACCGACGAGGAGTCCCATCTGGATCTGATCATTCAATACGAAAAAAACGATCTCGTTCCCGAAGGACTTGTTATTTCACAGTCCCCTCATGCGGGAGTGAGACGGCGCTTATATCATCAAAAGGATTTTTGCACTGTGGTTCTGACGGTAAGCCGCGCCGAGGAAAAGTACTCCTTGGAGGAGCTAACGGGCAAAAACAGACGGGATGCCGTTTTGACGTTGCGTAACGCGGGTATTTTGCCCAAGCTGAGAGAGGAGCATTCCGACACCGTTCCCAAAGGCGAGGTCATCGGCACGCTTCCTGCCACGGGAACCACCCTCAAGGCAGGTGACGCGGTGATCCTGCGGATCAGCCTCGGAAAAGAAATCCTGCTTCGGGCGGTCCCCTCCTTGGTGGGAGTCACCGAAGCGCGGGCGGACGCCCTCCTTCGCGCCGCTTCCCTTCGCGTGGGAACCGTATCCTATCAAACCTCCCAAAGACCCGTAGGAACCGTGATCGCCCAAAGCGTGCGCGCGGGAGATCGGTTGGCGGACGGCAGCGAGGTTTCCTTTACTGTCAGCGTGGGAGATCGCTATGCTCTTCGTACCGTTCCCGATCTGTATGGCGCTACTCTTGCTGAAGCGGAAGCAAAGCTGAGAGAATACGGGCTGGTCATTGGCAACATTTACCCCATGGGCGGCACAGCCAGCCGCGGGACCGTGATGACGCAATCTCCGCTTCCCGGTGCGCCGATCACCTCATCCACCGTGACGGTGGACCTCTTTGTGATTTCTTAAACGAAAAAAGGACGTGATTTCATGGAACAAACCGCAATCGGAAAAATTATGAAAGGCGTGGGCGGACTGTATACGGTCCGTCTGCTCTCCGAATGTCACCTGCCCATAGGCGAGCAGGTTCTTTGCCGCGCACGCGGCTCCTTTCGCCACGAGGGCTTGACTCCCCTTCCCGGAGATACGGTCACCGTTCTCTTTTCCGATTCTGCCGATACCGCCAAGGACAAAAAGGGTGCCAAGGGGGAGCAGGCAGGCGCGGTCATTGATTCCATTCACGAGCGCTCCTGCGCTCTGATCCGTCCGCCTCTTGCCAATCTGAACGTTCTCTTTGTTACCATGGCTGCGGCATCTCCCACGCCCATCCTTACCACCACGGACAAGCTGATCTCCATTGCCGAGTTCAACGGCATCGAGCCCGTGATCATCGTCACCAAGCAAGAGCTGGATCCCCTCTACGCGTCGGAGCTTTGCACCCTGTACGAATCCTGCGGATTTACTTGCTTTGCCACCAGCTCCACCGACGGTACGGGGATCGAAGCGCTTCGCGAATATATTGACCAATCCCTGACGGGAAAGATCGCCGCCTTTGCGGGGGCGTCGGGTATCGGTAAATCCACCCTGATGAATCGGCTTTTCCCTACGCTACAGCTTTCCACCTCGGAGATCAGCCGCAAGATCGAGCGAGGACGCCACACCACACGGCACGTAGAGCTGTTCTGCCTTTCGGACGAATCGGATTGCGGCTACATTGCAGATACCCCCGGCTTTTCCATGCTGGATTTCGAGCGGTTTGATTTCTTCGACAAGGAAGACCTTCCCACCACCTTTCGGGAGTTTATTCCCCATATCGGAAGCTGCCGATACACCAAATGCTCCCACACCAAGGAGGACGGTTGCGCCATTCTGGAGGCGGTTCGTAAGGGAGAGATCCCCCACAGCCGTCATGAAAGCTTCCGTCAGCTTTACGATACCCTTAAGGTAAAAAAGAAGTGGAACTGATCCCGAAAAAGGAGTACATACGATATGAGAGCTTTTATTTATACGGGCGGCGCCATATACCCCGATCGGATCACCGAGCATCCGAAGGGAGACGATCTGCGCATCGCCGCGGACAGCGGTTACCGAAACGCCCTTCTGCTGGGGGAAACGCCCGACCTTCTGCTGGGAGATTTTGATTCGCTCGGAGAGACCGAGATCCCCAAAAGAGTGGAGAGACTTCAGGTTCCCGCGGAAAAGGATTTTACCGACACCCAGCTGGCGGTGGATACCGCCATCAAAAAAGGAGCTTCCGAGATCGTGATCATCGGTGGGCTGGACGGTCGGCTTGACCATACCCTCTCCAACCTTGCCATTCTGGAGGATCTATCCAAAAAGCGGATCCATGCCGTCATCACCAACGGCTACAATCGGGTACGTTATCTCCACTCCACCAGCACCCTGATTGCCCGAAGCGGATTCCGCTATCTTTCTCTGCTCGCTCTTTCCGAGCGGGTCAAGGGCGTGTCTGTCGAGGGCTGCAAATATCCTCTCAAGAATGCCACGCTGGAGCGTAGCTTTCAGTATGCCGTATCCAATGAGATCACGGGGAATTGCGCTCTTGTTTCGGTGCGCAAGGGCGGCGTGTATCTTGTAGAGAGCGGAGAGGTGGAATAACGAAAAAAGAAGTCGCGTGGCGACTTCTTTTTTATGTCAGGATCAATGAATACCGTTCATTCCACAAAATGCTCTGATAAAGGATCCCCTGCATACGGATCCGCTTGGCGGTATTTTTTTCTCGTTCCAGCCAAATCCGCCAGTCGGGAGAATACAAATGATCCAAGATCGCCGGATCCACCCCCTCCAGCAAACGGGCAGTCAACCGATCCATGCGCTTCAGCTCCCGTTCCCGAGCCCCTTCCGTTTCCACAGAAGCCGATCGCAAGACCTTCCCTCGGCTCTGTCCCAGCCGATCTGCCCGTTCCATCGCATAGGCAATGTCCGCGTAGCGCATCTCATCTCCAAAGCAAATTGTCTTCTCCCTTTTTCCCCTCACCAAATGCAACAGTGCGGGCATCCAATGGTCGAATTGAGGATAATCAAAGGAATAAAGGATCTCGTTCATCATCTCTCTCAGCTCCCGCTCCGAAGGACAACACCACTCCAAAAGATGTATCTCCCTTGATCGCTCCCGATTTTCGTGTTTCTCGGTGTCATATGAAAACATAGATACCCCCAGACGGGAGACGACAAGGCAATGTCCTGCGGGGAGAAATCCGATCTCGCGGTACAGCCCCCCGCTCCGTACGCCTCCGACGGGAGAACAAAGATGATGTCTCAACCGCTCCCGATCCACCGCCACGCCGCAAGGCATGGCGCAAAAAAGCCCCTTCAGCTCGGAAGCAAACAGAAATTCATCTCCCTGCCTCATGTAAAACAACGGTCGGCTCCCGTCCTGATCCACAGCAAGGATCATCTCTCCCTGTCTCTCGTCCCAGATTGCCAAGGCAAACGAACCGTCCAAATACTTCAGAAAGGAAGTTCCATAGGCAAGATAGCAATCCAGCGCCAGCATGGCATCACTCTCCGAGGTGATATCCTCGCACAGTCCCTTCCACTCTCCCCTTCCTCTCACACGACCGTCAAGAACCACCGTATAGGAAGCCCCCTCTTTTTTCGCGGTAAGAGGCTGACGAAACCAAGGGGCTCCTCCGTCCGCCGAGGAACGGTTATGAAAAAGCCAACCGTTCTCCTTGATATATGCCCCTCTCTGGTCTCTCCCCCGCAACATCATTGCCCGACTCATTTCCAACATCAGCTCTGTTCCCGCCGTTTCTCCGCCGTAGCGGAGCTTACCTCCGATCGCGCTCATCTCGTCCCTCCGAAAAACATACCCGTTACTCTACTATATGAGAAAAAAGCGCAAGATATATCCTGAACGGAACGAAGAAGAAATTCCTTGCATATACTGAAAGAGAAACGGAGGTGTGTGATATGTGCCGGATCGATAGGCGACGACTGGTGGGGATCTGTAGCGTCTGCTTTGGAGCGGGAATTCTGGTTTCCTTTCTCCTTCCCGGTTATTTTCTCGCCTTTCTGGAGGCGGGGGTGGTGGTACTGGCAGGAATCCTTTTGCTTGGCAGACATTCCTGATACTTACCGTCCTGTGACATTTTAACATTGAACGAAAGGATCTGTTCTCATGAAAATCGTACTGATTCATTCTCCCGCTATTCTGGCGCCCTTCCTGAGAAGGTTTTTCGGGATCAGAAAGCAACGGAGATCCTGACGGTCTGCGCGGGAGATTTTTCAAGGATCTCCCGTCCGTCCCAAAAAAAGAAAAAGCGCGAAGGGATCCGCTCCCTTGACAAGCAACGTAGAGCATGATATAATACTCTTATGGTGAAGACCGGACCCGCCCCGCGCAAAGAATTTGCCCTTGCAAAAAACTCTCTGGAAAGGAACTGCTTATCCGATCATGGAAAATCTCGGCTATTACAACGGAACATACGATCTGATCGAAAATATGACCGTTCCCATGAATGATCGCGCCTGCTATTTCGGCGACGGATTGTTTGAGGTGGTTTACACAAGGAATCACAAGCCCTATGCCCTGAGTGAGCATATGGACCGTCTGTATGCCGGTGCCGAGACGCTGGGAATTCGGATCGGCATTGACAAGGATGAGTTTTCTCGTCTGATCTGCTCTCTGATCCAAAAAGTGGACTCCCACGAGCAGTTGGTTTACTGGCAGGTCTCCCGCGGAACCGAATTGCGCTCCCACGCCCCTGCCTCTCCCTTGACGGCAAACATCTGGGTTACCATTCGCCCCATGAAGCTCAAGGATTGTTATACTCCCATGAGGACCATTACTGTGGAAGACACCCGCTTTCTCCACTGCAATATGAAAACCTTAAATCTGCTTCCCACGGTCCTCGCCTCCATTCAGGCGTCCGACGCGGGGGTGGACGAGGCGATCTTTCATCGAGGCGATCGCGTCACCGAGTGCGCACACTCCAACATCTCGATCCTGCAAGCCGACGGAAGTCTCAAGACAGCTCCCGCCGATAACATGATCCTCCCCGGTGTGGCGCGCGCTCATCTGATCGAAACCTGCCACCGCTTTGAGATCCCCGTTCACGAGGAACCCTATACCCTCCGGGAGCTAATGGAAGCGGACGAGGTAATCGTCACCTCATCGGGCACCATCTGCCGCCCTGTTTGTGAGGTAGACGGTATTCCCGTGGGCGGTAAAAATCCCGATCTGCTGGAGCGTCTGCGCTCGGCTCTGCTGGAAGACTTCCGACAAAAAACCGAATAAAAAATCCCGACGGAGATTCTCTCCGTCGGGTTCTTTTTTATTTTCATTATTTTCCTACGCAAAAGCGGGAAAAGATCTCCGAGACGATCTCCTCTCCCAATTCCCGTCCGTCCACCTCGCCAAGCGCGGTCAGCGCCTGCTCCAAGCCAACACAGCACAGATCCAGCGGCAAGCCCGCTCGCAGATCGGCAAGAGAGACGTCCAATGCCTCGGCGGCGCTCATCAGAGCGGCATGCTGTCGCGCGCCCGTGACCACTGCGTCGCGCCCCAATTCCAAGCTTCCATCTATAAACAGACCGTCTATCGTCTCTGCCAAAGTATCAAAACCCGTTCCGTCTGCGGCAGAGATGGAAATCGAATGGGAAAAACGGGAAGCGATCGCCATCGTATCCGCCACCGTTTCCTTATCGCTTTTATTGAGGAGCGCGATGGCGGGGATTCCCGTCTGACCGATCAGCTCTGCCAAGGAAAGATCCTCCTCGGACAGCGCTCGGCTTCCGTCAAAGACCGCAAGGATCAGCCCCGCTTGTCTCATTTCTTCCCGTGTCCGTTCAATTCCGATGCTCTCCACTCGATCCTCTGTGTCCCGAAGACCTGCCGTATCACACAGCAAAAGCAAGGTCCTTCCAAGCACGGCGCTTTCCCGAAGAACATCCCGTGTGGTTCCCTCAATATCGGTCACGATGGCAGCATCATAGCCCAGAATTCGGTTATAGACCGAGCTTTTTCCAGCGTTGGTTCTTCCGCAGATCACCGTAGGAATCCCCTCGGTGATGGCTCGTCCCGTACGCCATGTTGCCGCAAGCGCTCGGATCTGCTTCAAGATTCGCTCGACCTCTCCACACATCTCCTCCCGACTCATCTCCGCAAGATCCTCTTCGGGGAAATCAATCGCCGCCCAGACCGAGGTCAGGGTATGACGCAAGGAAAGGTACATCTGCTCGGTTCTGTCAGCAAGACCGCCGCGCATTCCGTGACGCGCCAAGATCAACTGGCTGTCGGTTTTTGCCTCCAGCAGATTTCCCAGCGCTTCCGCCTCGGACAAGCGGAGCCTTCCTCCCACGTATGCCCGTCTGGTAAATTCTCCCGCCTCCGCCGCGCGTGCGCCCGCGCAAAGAGCCGCATCCAGAACCTTGGCAGTGACCAAGATCCCTCCATGACAGGTGATCTCCACCGTATTCTCTCCCGTAAAGGAATGAGGGGCGTAAAAGCAGACCGCCATTCCGTCATCCACCTCGACACCGTCAGGGGTGTGTACTGTTCCGTAGGTCATTTTGGCGCGATCTGTCTCAGACAGACGCTTTCCGTTTGCGGGAGAGAAGATCCGCTCCCCCACGGCAATGGCGTCCTCCCCCGATATGCGGATCAGCGCCACGCCGCCCTTTCCATAGGGCGTACTCACCGCCGCAATGGTATCCAACAATTTCATACCTTACTCCGTCTTTTGGATTTTTGTCCGCCCGACAAAAAAGGACTGCCCGCGGGACAGTCCCTTTTCATCAAAGCAAATTACTCAGCATCTGCCTCTGCGATCTCCTCAACGTCCTCGTCCTCGATGACAACGTCGCACTCATCGCACTCATCCAACAGATCGTCGCAATCGTATACGAGATCCTCGGTGTACTTTCTGATCAGCTTGTAAACAACGAAAGCAATTGCGCTTGCAACAGCAACAGCCGCTACGCTGATGGCTACGATCTTGCCGTAGTTGGTCTTCTTTTTGTTAAAGAATTTCATGGTTATTCCTCCTTATTATCATTGCAAAAATGATTTATATCTATAGTATATCATATTTTTTCAAAAAAGCAAGATGATTCTGAATATTTTTCTAAATTTTTTCTTTTTTGCAATTTTCCCGTCCAACTACCCCTATAAAGGATATTTGGATTTTCCCATTTTTTCGTCGTTTTTCCTCTTGCAATGCGGAAAAAAATCTGCTATAATGGTAACGTGTATTGTTTAAAACCCATCGGAGGATTCCATGACCTATAACGAGATCTGTATCGCGCTGGCAGAAGCCGGAATTGAAAACGATCGCGCGGAAGCATCTATGCTGATCTGCCGCTTTTGCGGCATCAATCAGGCGGAGCTCCTTCTGCGGCGAGAGGAAAATTTTGACTCTCCCGAGCTGGAGACCGCGCTGATCAAGCGATGCTCCCATTACCCCTTGCAATATATTCTCGGCTACTGGGATTTTTGCCACGAGACCTATCGGATCACCGAGGACACACTGATCCCAAGGCAGGATACTGAAAAGCTGGTAGAGCTGGCTGTCCGTATGCTCCCCGAGCGCGCTCGCTTCATCGACCTTTGCACAGGAAGCGGTTGTGTTGCCATTTCCACTCTTGCCGCCCGTCCCGATTGCACAGCAGTTGCTGTGGACCTGTTTGAGCGGACCTTGGAGATCGCGGGAGAGAACGCGGAAAACAACGGAGTGGGAGAGCGGATCGGATTTGTCCGCTGTGACGTTCTGTCCCCTGATTTTATGGAGGAGCTGGGTGAGTTTGACTGTATCCTCTCCAATCCGCCCTATATTGAAAGTGAACAGGTCCCCCTTCTGGAGCAGGAGCTGTCCTACGAGCCTACCGCCGCGCTGGACGGGGGTGCGGACGGACTGAATTTTTACCGTATTATCATTGGAGAATACGGCAAATATCTTCGCACGGGAGGCATGATGCTACTGGAGATCGGCTGGGATCAGGCAAAGCCCGTAGCGATGATCGCCGCCGAGGCGGGATACCGCTGTGAGGTCTACAAGGACTACGGCGGATGCGACCGTGTCGCGCTTCTTACCCGTCCCGAAAGCACGTAAATATTCTGAATACAGCATAGAAATGAAGGAAGGAAAAAACGGCATGAAACTAACCCTCCACCAAATCCAATCAGTTACGAAAGGAGCCGTCCGCATAGAGGAAACAAACGGATCTGTTCAATTTTACCGTTTTTCCGAGGAACAGGAGCGCCTGTACAAGCTTCACGACCCCGCTCTATACAAAAAGACCTTCTCCACCGCGGGTGTCCGCATGGAATTCATCACCGACAGCACCCATCTGGGCCTTGCGGCTTCCGTGAACTCCGGCAGCTCCAGACTCTTTTTCCACTTTGACATTTTCGCCAACGGAAAGAAGATAGGAGAGTTGGGCAGCAAGACCGAAAATTGCGGAGATTTCTCCGGAAAATTCGATCTTGGGGCAGGACAAAAAACCGTATGTATCTATTTCCCGTGGTCGGTAGCTGTTGATCTGAAGGAAATCACGCTGGACGACGGAGCTTCGCTTATTTCTACCAAGAAGTCAAGAAAAATGCTGATCTTTGGGGATTCCATCACTCACGGCTACGATGCGATCTATCCCTCGCATACCTATGCCACCATGCTCACCGATGCGCTGGAGGCAGAAGCGGTCAATCAGGCAATCGGCGGAGAAAGATTCTGGAGTGACCTTGCCGAAGCGTGTGATGTCAGCGCCCCCGATCTGATCACCGTGGCCTACGGAACCAACGACTGGAACGGAGCCGCACGCGAGGTATTTGAAAGAGAGTGCGCTTCCTTTTATAAGATCCTCTCTCGCAAATATCCCTCGGCAAAGATCTTTGCCATCACTCCCATCTGGCGCGCCGATCTGGACCGCGTCACAAAAGTAGGTCCCTTTGAGACCGTAGCCGCCTATATCCGCGAGGCAACCGCCGCGCTCCCCAACGTAACCGTCATCGACGGCTTTGATTTCGTTCCCCACGATACGGCGCTGTTCAGCGATAAGTATCTCCATCCCAATGACGATGGATTCGCCTATTATTTTGAAAATCTTTATCGGGAAATTCAAAAATATCTGTAAATAAAAAAGACTGCTCTTGCCATCATGGTAAGAGCAGTCTTTTTATGCAGGGATTGGCAAGAAATTTCTTCAAGGAATTGGGCAAACTATAAACAGAACCAACACTATTCCAAAGAAAGGAATTTCCTTATGATATTACAAAAAAGAAAACTGTCCCACCGTATCTCGGTATGGACCCTGATCTTTACTCTTCTTCTGGTGGTATTCACCTCCGCGCTGATTCTTCCCGCCCGCGCCGAAATGTTCTCCGAGGGCGTAACAAAAAATGCATCAGAGGCAGCGGACGATGTAGGTGACGCGGTAGGACACGCGGGTGATGCAGTCAAAAACGCCGTGGACGATATGGCGGACATGGACGGTGACGGGAAAGTGACCGACGGTGACGGTGTGATCGGAAATGAAAGCCGAGAGGCAGATACCGATACGGATAACGGAATGAGCGCAGGTTGGATCGGCGCCATCATCGCAATCCTGATCGCCGTTATCGCAATCGTCCTTATTGTCATTCTCGTTCCCAAGAAGAAAAATCGCTGAATTTCACGGGCAAATCAAATTCGGTTTGCCCGTTTTTGTGTTGTTTTATCTTATTCTTATCGTTTTTTTGCTTATCCTTTTGTCTGTTTTTATTTTTTTATTATTTTTTATTACAATATTTATTTAAAAATAAAGCTCTCAAGAAGCCTCCGTGCGACTTCTCGAGAGCTTTTGTGTTTTTCGTTACGATTTTATGAGACAATTTTATTGTTTTTGATATTTTATGTATTTTTCTTGAAATAATCATCACTCTGCGGAACAATTGCATTTTGCGAAAGCAAGATCTTGACCAGCTCCTCATAAGGAACCTCACTCACGCCAATCTCCAAACGCGCAGCCAATGCCGCCGCGCAGCCTGCCGCCTGTCCCATTGCCATACAGGGAGCCTGAACTCGCAGCGCGCTGTTGGCGTCGGTATCCGAGGAAAGGATCCTTCCCGCCGCCAGCAAATGCATAGAGCCCTTGGGAATCAGCGCCCGATAGGGCACCGTTCCGCACAAGCCTTCCTCAAAATACTGTTGCTTCACGTCATATGGGGGGACGTGAAGATCGATCGGATAGAACGCATAGCACACCGCGTCGTCAAACCGCTTTCCTCCGATATACTCCTCGGCAGTAATGATATGCTCTCCTACGATCCGCTTGGTCTCTCTCACGCCGCACTCGTTTGCGAAAAGAGTAGCCGAGAGATTTTCCAATCCTTCAAATCCGCGCAAAACGTCTATAATGGCAAACGCCTCCCGTCTGGCAAGCTGCTCCAGCTCTGTCTTGCCAAGAGAACGGTTGACATCCTTGGGCATATGCACGTGATAACGAAGCACACCCCGATACACGCCTCTTGCCACTGTCGCGGGGACCGTCCACTCGGGAAGCTTTCCCTGCTCTGCCTTTTCCTGCAAATACCGTGTAAGCGCATCAAGATCCACCGAGGCTCCGTCATATCCCGCCAGATTCACCGAAAGGGTAGCGGGTTGAAGCCGTTCCGATTCTGCGCAAGGATATCCCAGTATCTCGGTCAGATTGGCATCCCCCGTCGCGTCGATCACCTTCTTTGCGAGGACTCTGCAAAGACCGCCCTTCTCAGCCAGCAACAGCTCCACGCCGTCCGCCCGCTCCTTAGCGGTGGCAAGCATACTGTGCAGATGAACCGTTACACCGTAATCGGAGCACATCTCGTCCAGCACATGCGCATAAATAAAGGAGTTCAGACGAACCTGCTCCAACCAATGCTGCTTGTTGTCATAGGCGATCTCGGGGATCACACAGCCGCCCAATGCCTCCGTTCGCTTGACAGATTCCCACGCGAAGCCATCGATCATCTGCTTTCCCCAAGCAAAAAACAAACCGGGATAGTTGATGCCACACACCGTCATCGTTCCGCCCAGGATTCCGTTTTTCTCCACGAGAAGCGTTTTTGCTCCCGCCGCCGCCGCGCCCATTGCAGCAAAGCATCCCGCCGTACCGCCTCCGATCACGGCAACATCTGTCTCAATGGTATTTGCTATTTCCCAGTTCATGCTCTCCTCCTCAAGGATTTTCATTCTCGGTCGTATCAAACCCAATTATATCAAAGATGCCTTCAATTGTCCACACTTTTTTAAAAAAATAGGGTAAAACAAGAAAGATGTCAACAAAATCAAGAAATTCATCCAATTATATCAAAAAATTCAAGGTTTTTTCGTCAAAAAAGGTGTATAATTTCTTTGTATGGATTTTTGTTTACAAAAATATTGACAAGAAATCTCACTCAAATTTATTCAGGAGGACACAAATGAGTTATTACACCCCCAATTTCCTGTTAAACACCGAAACGGCACAGAAGCTGTATCATACCTATGCAAAGAATATGCCGATCTTCGACTATCACTGCCATCTGCCCGAGCGCCAGATCCTGGAGAACGAGCCCTTTACCAACATCTACGATATCTGGCTTGCCGGCGACCACTACAAGTGGAGACTGATGCGAAACTACGGTGTCCCCGAGGAAATGATCACCGGAGACGTAGATAAGAAGGAAAAATTCATTACATACTGCCGTGTACTGGGAACCGCATTCGGTAACCCTCTGTACCACTGGTCTCAGGTTGAGCTTGCCGAGTTCTTCGGTTGCGATCTGGAGATCAACGAGGCAAATGCCGAGGCAATCTGGGATTTCTGCAACGATTACATTCAGAAGAACAACGTAACGCCCCAGAGCTTGATCGAGCGCTCTAACGTAGCCGCTCTGTTTACCACCAACGAGATCTTCGACGATCTCTCCACCTTCACCGCCATCAAGGAGAAGGGCTATAACTTCCACGTGATTCCCGCCTTCCGCGCGGACAAGATCATGAATCTGGAGGTCAAGGGCTATCCCGAGTTCATCGGCAAGCTGGAGGCGCTGACACATCCTGTTCGCAACATCGACCAGCTGGAGGACGCCATTGCGGCTCGTCTGGACGCCTTTGTTGCCGTGGGCACCGTTGCCAGCGACATTGCTGTGGAGCAGGTTTATCCCGTGGGCTGCAGAGCTTGCGCCGACAAGATCTTCCGCAAGGCTCTGGCAGGTAAGGAGATCTCCGCAGAGGATGCCGCAACCTTTAAGGGCTATATGACCTACTTCCTGATGAAGCTTTACGCAAAGAAGAACATCCGTACCGAGCTTCACGTAGGCGCCATGAGAAACAATAACGCGCAGATGCTTGCAAAGCTCGGTCTGGATACCGGATTTGACAGCATTTCCGATACCAACAGCATCTCCAATATGTCCCGCCTGTTTGACCGTCTGAACAACGAGGGCGCGCTTCCCCGCACCATCGTATTTAACCTGAATCCCAAGATGAACCCCGAGATCATGACGCTGCTGGGCTGCTTCCAGAGCGACGAGGCAAAGGGCAAGATGCAGTACGGCGCCGCTTGGTGGTTCCTTGACAACAAGGTAGGCATGGAACAGCACCTTCGCGACATGACCGCGACGGGACATCTGGGAACCTTTGTCGGCATGCTGACCGACAGCCGTTCTCTCCTGTCTTACCCCCGCCATCACTACTTCCGCCGCATTCTCTGCGAATACCTTGGCGGCATGATCGAGAGAGGCGAGATGACCTCGGATCTGGAGCTGGTCGGATCGGTGGTTGAAAACATCAGCTATTTGAACGCAAAGAACTATTTTGGCATGGAGGATATTTTGAGATGAAAAAGATTCATGAGCTCTATACAAAGCCCGTAAGACCCGAAAAGGTCATTCAGTTTGGCGAGGGCGGATTCCTGCGCGGCTTCTGCGACTGGATGTTCCAGAAGCTGAACGATTGCGGAGCATGGAACGGCAGTGTTGTCGTTGTTCAGCCCATCGCGCAGGGTATGTGCGATATGCTCTCCGCACAGAACTGCCAGTATACCCATCTGCTCCGTAGCGCCGACGGCGTGGAGACTACCCGCGTGGACTGTCTTTCCCGCTGTGTCAACCCCTATGCGGATTTCGACGCTTACCTGAAGCTGGCTGAGAACCCCGAGACTCGCTTCGTTCTCTCCAACACCACCGAGGCGGGAATCGCCTTCAACGCAGATGATAAGGCGACCGACACACCTCCCTCCTCCTTCCCCGGCAAGCTGACGCTCCTCATGAAGCGCCGCTTCGATCTGGGACTCGGCGGATTTGTTCTGATCCCTTGCGAGCTGATCGACCGTAACGGCGACAATCTGAAAAAGATGGTCATTAAGTACGCGGAGCACTGGAATCTGGGCGCTGACTTCATGGCATGGGTAGAAAAAGAAAACGTATTCTGCAACACCCTGGTTGACCGCATCAACACCGGTTATCCCAAGGGAGAGGAGATCGATCTGGGCTACGAGGACAATATGCTCAACACCTCCGAGACCTTCCATCTGTGGGTCATTGAGACCGAGCACGATCTGGAGGCGGAGCTTCCTTTCTCCGCTGCCGGTCTGAACGTCATCGTTACCAAGGACGCGCTGGAAAGATACCGCACCAGAAAGGTTCGTATCCTCAACGGTGCGCACACCTCTATGACTCCCTACGCGCTGCTGTCGGGTCTGGAGACCGTAAAGGATTGCATGGACGACAAAACGATGTCCACCTTCCTGCGTGACTGTCTGGACGAGATCATTCCTACGCTGGATCTCCCCCGTGAGGAGCTGGAGGCTTACGCGGCAGACGTTCTGAACCGCTTTGCCAACCCCTACATCAAGCACTTCCTCGCTTCCATTTCCCTGAACTCCGTAAGCAAGTTCAGCGTACGCGTTCTCCCCTCCATTCTGGAGTACAAGAAGCGCTTTGGCAGCTATCCTGCTCATCTGATATTCGGCTTTGCTCAGTTGATCAAGTTCTACCGTGAGGGCGATCCCAAGGACGCCCCCGAGGTCATCGAGTCCATCCGCACCCGCTCCCTTTCCGAAATTTTGGCAGACGCTACCCTTTGGGGCACCGATCTGTCCGACCTGTACGAGGTAGTTAAGAATGCTGATTCATCCCTCTGATAACGTAGAGATCCGCGCTGACGGACAAAAATACGCCCTCGCTCCCATCAAAGCAGGAGAGGACGTCATCAAATACGGCTTTCCTATCGGTAAAGCCAAGGTAGATATTGCCGTGGGAGAATTTATCTCTCCCCATAACCTCCAGTCCAAGCTGTCGGGATTGGGTGACTGGACCTACGCACCCTTCACGCCCGCCGACAAGACTCTGCGGGAGGGTACCTTCATGGGCTACCGCAGAAAGAACGGCGACGTGGGTATCCGTAACGAGATCTGGATCATCCCTACCGTTGGCTGTATCAACGGTGTGGTACAGAAGCTGGCGGCAATGACGGGCGCCAAGGCGCTGACGCATCCTCACGGCTGCTCTCAGTTGGGAGGAGACCTACACACCACCCAGCAGATCCTTCGCGGACTGATCCTCCACCCCAACGCGGGCGGCGTTCTGGTTCTCGGTCTTGGTTGCGAGAACAACGGCATGGGCGAGATGCTGAAGGTACTGGACAACAAATACGATCCCGACCGTGTACGCTTCCTGAATCTTCAGGAGTGCGAGGATGAATACGAGCAGGCACTGGCAATTTTGGAGGAGCTGAAGGCACAGGCTGACAAGGACGTTCGCGTTCCCGTTTCCATCGGTGAGCTTCGTGTCGCCGTTAAGTGCGGCGGAAGCGACGGCCTGAGCGGTCTGACTGCCAACCCCTTGGTGGGTAAGACCATGGACCTCTTTGACACCTACGGCGCTACGGTTCTCATGACAGAGATTCCCGAGGTGTTCGGCGCAGAGCAGATCCTTCTGGGACGAAGCAACAGTGAGGAGACCTTTGAAGCGGCTGCGGGTATGATCCGCGCCTTCCGTCAGTATTTCTACGATCACGGCGAAGGCATTGCCGACAACCCCTCTCCCGGTAACATCGCGGGAGGTATCAGCACCTTGGAGGAAAAGTCCCTCGGTTGCGTACAAAAGGGCGGCAAGGTCACCTTGTGCGGCGCGCTCCAGTTCGGTGAGCAGCCCCCTGCCAAGGGTGGTCTTTATATGGTCAACGGTCCCGGAAACGATCAGGTGGCAATTACCAACCTGACTGCGGCGGGCGCCCATCTGATCCTCTTTACCACCGGCAGGGGAACTCCTCTGTCCGCGCCCGTTCCCACCCTGAAGGTATCCACCAACTCCGCTCTTTATGCCAAGAAGCCCCATTGGATCGACTTCAACGCAGGTGAGCTGTGGAACGGTGCCGATGCCGAGGAGACCACCAAGGCACTCTTCGAGCTTTGTATCAAGACTGCCGAAGGCCAGCAGACCAAGGCTGAAGAAAAAGGCTTTTACGACATTGCCATCTTCAAAGACGGCGTGACCCTTTAATTTCAACATCAACGGGCTTCCCGAATCGGGAAGCCCGTTTTTTGACAATTTTTATCCAATCCATAAAAATATGGCACAGCTTTATGATCTTTTGGCAAGAAATCGATCGTATTTTATGCTATAATTATATGTATGAATACCATAAACCGTCTACAGCCCGCAAATCCAAATCGCGCCGTCTTCCCTGTTTTTTTGCTAAAATGAACAGGTTATCCGAAATTCCGATCATCGTAGGCATATTTTTTTTGAAAAAGTATAGAAATCACACGATTGATGTGGTATAATAATTTTATTGTACGAAACATTGGTATGAGCGATCATGGAATGATTGATACCGTAAATTATCTTTCGCGAGGAATATCATGCAAAAAATTAACAAGGTCGTTGCAAAAGAAACCAAATATATGGCGATATGGATGCTGATCTTCAGCGCCGTTCTTCAGTCTGTGTTTCTCGTAATCGGAAAATGGAATTACACCGTATTGCTTGGAAATCTCCTGAGCGGCACGGCAATGGTTCTGAATTTCCTTTTGATGGGCATCACCGTCCAGAAGGCAGTGGATAAGGATCCAAAGGAAGCCAAACAGGCGATGAAAGCATCGGGAATGGCGCGAACCTTTTTCCTGTTCGTGGTCGTAGCAATCGGGATCCTTCTCAAAAGCGTGTTCAGTATATGGACCGTTATCATTCCCCTGTTCTTCCCACGCCTGATCGTCGCCATCCGACCGCTTTGGGATCGAAGTCTCAAGGAAACGGCTTCCGTATCCTCCGAGCCTTCCGAGGATGCATCTTCACAAAAGGAGGTCGACGATCATGAAATCTAAATCTCTGTCGTTCCGATTGGCGGACGTGTCACTGATCCTGTTGATGATCCTTCCCTTGGTAGCAGGCATCATTCTGAAAATTTTGACAACTCCCGCCACCGACGATATTTCCATCACGGGAGCCCTGATTTATTTCACCGTTCCCACCCCCATCCAGCCGCTCCCCATTACCGAGTCACAGGTCAATTCCCTCTTGGTTATTCTGTCTGTCACAGGGCTTTGCCTGTACCTGACACACGGGATCCGCGCAGGAGTTTCTACTCGTCGGCAGCTCGCCGCCGAATGGATCGTGGAAAAGATCGGCAACATGGTACAGGAAAACATGGGAGAATATTTTTCGGGATTTGGTCCCTTTGTTACGGCAATTCTTGCCCTATCGGGACTTTCCAGTCTCTTGTCCCTGCTCGGGCTGTACGCCCCCACGTCTGATCTGAATATCGTCGCGGGCTGGGCAATTCTTGTCTTTATCCTCATCACTTACTATAAGTGCAAGTGCGGTCCTTGGTATTATGTAAAAAGCTTCGGCGATCCGGTTCCCGTCCTTGCCCCCATGAATCTGATCAGTGAGGTTGCAACGCCCTTTTCCATGGCGTTCCGTCATTACGGAAACATTTTGTCCGGTTCTATCGTTTCGGTTCTGGTCGCCGCCGCACTACAAGGACTTTCCCATACGCTTTTGGGTAACCTTCCCGGATTTCTGGGTGAATTTCCCTTCCTTCGGATCGGAATTCCCGCGGCTCTGTCCATTTACTTTGACGTGTTCAGCGCATGTCTGCAAGCCTATATTTTTGCTGTGCTAACCATGCTATACGTGTCAAGCGGATTTCCGCAGGACGAATACGAGAAGCGCCGTTTGCGGAAGCTGCAAAAAAAGACGAAACCCCAATCTTAACGTATCAGCAATAAATTTTATAAAAATATAAATTTTTTTGGAGGAAAAACTCATGTTGGAACTGGCTATTGGAATTATTTTAGGATGTTGCGCTCTGGGCGCAGGATTGGCAATGATCGCAGGTATCGGCCCCGGTATCGGTGAAGGAAATGCCGTGGCAAAGGCGTGTGAAGCGATCGGTCGTCAGCCTGAGAGCAAGGGCGCCGTAACCTCTACTATGCTCTTTGGATGCGTCATCGCGGAGACTACCGGTCTTTACGCGCTCGTTATTGCCATTCTGCTGATTTTCGTTGCCCCCGGCCGTCTGGTTGATCTGTTGATGTCCACGATCGGCAAGTAATCGTTCGGAGTATCGTTTATGCAATCGTTAGATGTCATTTCCATCAATGTATGGCATATTTTGATCTCTCTTTGCAATCTGATTCTTCTGTTTTGGATTGTGAAAAAATTTCTGTTCAAGCCCGTTAAAAATCTCATGGCAGCCCGTCAGGCGGAGTTGGATCATCAGTATGCCGCCGCCGCGGACGCGGAGCAAAAGGCAATGGAGAGCAAGAATGCGTGGGAGCAAAAGCTCCGGAGTGCGGAGGATGAGGCAAACGCCATCATCACCGACGCCACCGACGTTGCCAAACGCCGAGCCGAGCAGATCGTAACGGAAGCCAAGGTGCGAGCGGACGGGATCGTCAGCCGCGCCGAGGAAGAGGCTGTTCTGGAACGAAAGCGGGCAACCGAGGATATGAAGAGAGAGATCGTAGGCGTTTCCGCCGCCATCGCAGAAAAGATGCTGGAGCGTGAGGTCAAGGAAGAGGATCACCGCGCGATGATCGACTCCTTTATTGAGCAGATCGGAGAAGAATCATGACCGAGATCGCAAAGGAATACGCGGAAGCCTTGTTTCTCCTTGCCTGTGAGGAGAGAGAAGAAAAAGAGATCATGACGGCGTTGGAGGATACGGCAGCCCTATTTGAGGAAACGCCCCAACTGGTGGAGCTGTTCTCCTCCCCTGCCGTTTCCCTGAAGGAGCGTCAGGAGGCGATCACCGAAATTTTTGAAGACCGTCTCCCTACGCATGCGCTGTCCTTCCTGCGGCTTCTCTGTGAAAAGGGACGCATTCACGCGTTTGTGAGCTGTGTGGAGGAATATCGTCGCCTGCTTCGGATCCAAGAATCTGTAATCAGCGCCAAGGTCGTCAGCGCCGTTCCTCTGACCGAGGAAGAGAAGCTGGCATTGACAAGAAACTTAGAAAAAAAGAGCGGGAAGACCGTCACTCTGGATTGTTCCACCGATCCCTCCTTGTTGGGAGGCGTGATCGTGGAAATGGACGGTGTGGTCATGGATGGCTCGTTGCGCCATCGCCTGCGTGAGGTAAAGGATGTGATGAACGGATGAGAGCAAATCCTGAGGAAATCAGCAGCATCATCAAGCAACAAATCAAGCATTACGAGTCCCGTCTCGAAATGAAGGAGACCGGCACGGTCATTCTGGTGGGAGACGGTATCGCCCGCGTGTACGGACTGCGGGAATGTATGGCAAGTGAGCTTTTGGAATTCGAGGACGGAAGCTTCGGTCTTGCGCAAAATCTGGAGGACGAGACGGTTTCCGTCGCCCTTCTCTCCAATGAGAACAGCATTCGCGAGGGTTCCTCCGTCAAACGGACGGGAAAGGTCCTTTCGGTTCCCGTGGGAGAAGCAATGCTCGGACGCGTGGTAGACGCGCTGGGACAACCCATTGACGGCAAGGGTCCCATCGAAGCAGTGGACAGCCGTCCGATCGAATCGGAGGCCCCCAGTATTATTGAGAGAAAAAGCGTCTCAGTCCCCCTGCAGACGGGTATCAAGGCAATCGACAGTATGATCCCCATCGGTCGCGGACAGCGTGAGCTGATCATCGGTGACCGTCAAACGGGTAAGACCGAGATCGCCATCGACACCATTATCAACCAAAAGGAAACCGGCGTGCTCTGTATCTACGTTGCCATCGGACAAAAAAGCTCCTCGGTGGTCAGCCTTGTCAATCAGCTGACCGAGGCGGGAGCCATGTCCTATACCATCGTAGTATCGGCATCTGCCTCCGAGTCGGCGCCGCTTCAGTATGTGGCTCCTTATTCAGGCTGTGCCATGGCGGAATATTTCCGTGAACAGGGACGCGACGTTCTCATCATTTATGATGATCTGTCCAAGCACGCGGTTGCCTACCGTGCGCTCTCCCTCCTGATCCGCCGTCCACCCGGCCGTGAGGCATACCCCGGAGACGTATTCTATCTGCACTCCAGACTTCTGGAGCGCGCGGCTTGCGTATCCGAGGAATACGGCGGCGGCTCCATTACTGCCCTGCCCATCATTGAAACACAGGCGGGAGACGTATCCGCCTATATCCCCACCAACGTCATCTCCATCACCGACGGTCAGATCTTCCTTGAGACCGAGCTGTTCCACGCGGGTATCATGCCTGCCATCAACCCAGGTATCTCGGTAAGCCGAGTAGGCGGTGCCGCCCAGCTCAAGGCAATGAAAAAGGTCGCGGGTGAGCTGAAGCTGTTGTATTCCCAGTACCGCGAGCTGCAATCCTTTGCCCAGTTCGGCAGTGACCTGGACGCGGACACCAAGGCTCGTCTTGCGCTGGGTGAGAGAATCGTTGAGGTACTGAAGCAAAAGCGCAACGCCCCCGTTCGCGTAGGCTGTCAGGTCGCTATCGTTTACGCCGTCATCCACGGGTATCTGAATGAAATTCCCGTCAAAAAGGTCGCCGAATATGAAAAGAATCTGTACGACTATCTGGAAAACAAATACAGCGAGCTTCTGATTCGCTTTGAGTCGGGATCCTTTGACGAATCCGATGTCCAAACCCTGAAAAAAGCCCTCGGTGAGCTGAAGAGGTAACCCATGAGCGGAAACACAAAGCAACTTCGAAATCGCATCAAAAGCGTAGACTCCACCCTGCACCTGACACGCGCTATGGGGTTGGTTGCGTCCTCCAAAATTCGACGCGCCACTGACGCGATGAATAAGGGGCGAGAGTACGAGCAGGCTTTTCACGCGGCGATCAACGGACTGCTTTGCAGTCCCGAATGCCGGAAAAGCCCTTATATGCAGACCCGTGAGGACGGTGAGATCTGCCTGGTAGTCATCGCGGGGGACCGCGGTCTGGCGGGCGGTTATAACGCCAACGTATTCCGTATGCTGAAGGAATACGCCGATGCCACCGTCATTCCCATCGGAAAACGCGCTTGCGATCGTTTCAAGAGCGAGACGATCTCGGCGGAGCATTTTGATTGCGCTACCGCCATGGGACTTGCGGCAGACCTTTGTCGGGATTTTGCCGAGGGAAAATACCGCAAGGTAGGAATCCTCTGCACCCGTTACCGTTCCATGATGTCTCAGGAGGCTGAGATCCGTTGGGTCCTTCCACTGGAAGGGTCCGAGAAAGCTCCCTCGCAGAGCGTGATCTTTGAGCCCGATGAAATCACCGTCTTAAACGAGGCGGTTCCCGAATACGTAGCAGGACTTCTGGTCAGTGCCGTTCGGGAAAGCTTTGCCTCCGAGGTAGCCGCCCGTCGGTGTGCTATGGACTCCGCAGGAAAGAATGCGCAGCAGATGATCGATCAGCTGCAGCTCGAATACAATCGGGCAAGACAAGGCGCCATTACCCAAGAGATCACCGAGATCGTCGCGGGCAGTAGCGTGTAGGAAGGAGATTCTTGTATGTCAAATCAAGCCAGAGGCAGTGTGGCGCAAGTCATGGGTCCCGTGGTAGACGTCCGTTTTGAGGAAGGGTATCTGCCCGCCATCAACAACGCGCTGACCATGCAGATCGGAGATCGCACACTGACCGTTGAGGTCTCCCAGCACGTGGGAGATCATATCGTGCGCTGTATCGCCATGTCCTCTACGGACGGTCTCAAAAGAGGAACTCCCGTCACCGATACGGGGAGCGCCGTCAGCGTACCCGTAGGAAGAAAAACCCTCGGAAGAATTTTTAACGTCCTCGGCAATGCCGTGGACAACCGGCCCGCCCCCGAGGACACGGAGCGATGGAATATTCACCGCCCCGCTCCCGAATATGACGAGCTTGCTACCTCTACCGAGATCCTGGAAACCGGAATCAAGGTCATTGACCTGATCTGCCCCTATTCCAAGGGCGGTAAGATCGGTCTGTTTGGCGGCGCGGGTGTTGGAAAGACCGTTTTGATCATGGAGCTGATCAACAACGTTGCCAAGGAGCATGGCGGTCTGTCTGTCTTTACGGGTGTAGGTGAACGTACCCGTGAAGGAAACGATCTTTATAACGAAATGAAGGAATCGGGAGTTCTTGCCAACACCACCTTGGTGTACGGTCAGATGAACGAGCCACCCGGAGCCAGAATGAGAGTCGCTCTTTCGGGCCTTACCATGGCGGAGTATTTTCGCGATGAGGAGGGACAGGACGTGCTTCTCTTTATCGACAATATCTTCCGCTTTACTCAAGCCGGCTCAGAGGTATCCGCCCTGCTCGGTCGTATGCCCTCCGCCGTCGGTTATCAGCCCACCCTTGCCAATGAGATGGGCGCGCTTCAGGAGCGGATCACCTCTACCAAAAAGGGCTCTATCACCTCGATCCAAGCGGTTTACGTCCCCGCGGATGACCTGACTGACCCCGCTCCCGCCACCACCTTTGCGCACTTGGATGCGACCACGGTGCTTTCCCGTGGAATCGCCTCTCAGGGCATCTATCCCGCCGTGGATCCTCTGGAATCCACCAGCCGTATCCTCTCTCCCGAAATTCTGGGTGAGGAGCATTATACGGTGGCAAGAGAGGTACAGCGTGTTCTGCAGCGGTATCAGGAGCTGATGGATATCATCGCCATCATGGGTATGGATGAACTGTCCGACGAAGATAAGCTCTTGGTCGGTCGCGCCAGAAAGATCCAGCGCTTCCTCTCCCAGCCCTTCCACGTATCCGAAAAATTCACGGGTATCGTAGGAACCTACGTTCCCCTCTCCGAGACCATTCGCGGATTCAAGGAGATCATTGAGGGTAAGCATGACGATCTTCCCGAATCGGCGTTCCTCTTCGTGGGAACCATTGACGAAGCCGTTGCCAAGGCAGGAAAGCAGGTGAGGGAATGAACACCTTCCCTCTTGTGATCTCCTCCCCCGACGGACACGTTTTTTCGGGCGATGCCGTAATGCTCTCCGCACGCGGAACCGAAGGCGAGCTTGCCATTCTTGCAGGACACGTTCCCTTTGTAACGACTGTCGTTCCTTGTACCTGCAAGATCGAGTTTCCCGACGATACCGATCGCTCAGGACAAACCGAGGGAGGTTTGCTCTGCGTTTCCAAGGACCGCGTTACCCTGATGTCCAGCAGCTTTCATTGGATCGATTAACCAAAAGTACAGCCGAGGAAATCTTTCCTCGGCTGTAAAAGAAAGGCCCCATATGAGAAAAATCTTATTAGGAACCGATTGGTGGGACGATTGCGATGACGCGGTCGCGCTTCGTCTGCTGACCAATTACATCAAAGCAGGAAGGATCGAGCTGTCAGGAATCGCACTGAACGCCTGTATGCCCGATTCCGTGGCATCCATCAGGGGGTTTTTAGAGGCGGACGGCATAACGGGGATCCCGCTCGGTATTGATAAAGATGCCAACGATTTTGGCGGACGACCGACGTATCAGCATCGTCTCGCTCGCGAGCTATGCCCCAACGGAAGCAACGCCGATGCCATCGATGCCGTACGTCTGTACCGAAAGATCCTGGCAGAGGCTGACGCCCCCATCGAAATCGTGGAGATCGGATTTTTGCAGGTCTTTGCGGGACTATTGATGTCCGAGGCGGATGACCTTTCCCCTCTGAATGGGGTGGATCTGGTAAGAGCCAAGGTACGTAAGGTATGGTGTATGGCCGGGAAATGGGAAGAGGACGGAGGCAGAGAAAACAATTTCTGTCGCAATGCGCGCGCCTGCTTTGCCTCTGAATATTTCTGCCGTGTGTGTCCTGTTCCCGTGACCTTCTTGGGATATGAGATCGGAAAAGGCGTTCTGACAGGAAGCCATTTGACACATACTGACCATCTCTACCGTGTTCTTCTGGATCACGGCTCCGCCGATCAAGGCAGACATTCCTGGGATCCCATGACAATGCTCATGGCGCTCATCGGGGACGAGGCAGCGGCAGGCTATGACACCGTACGCGGCTATGCATCAGTAGATGCCGATACGGGTGCCAATCACTTCCGCGAGGATCCTAACGGTCCGCACTGTTATGTCAAAAAGACAAGAGACAATTCGTATTACGTAAATGAGATAGACAAGCGTTTGTAACGCTCATAAAGAAAGAAGGAACCGAATAGGATTGTATCCTAAAGGACAGTTTTCAAAAATACGGCATATCTCGAAAGGGATATGCCGTATTTCGCGTTTGTGTCCACAAATGCAGTGCTTGTCGGGAAAATTGACAAGTCATAGATGAACATAAAAAAGCTCCCTTTTGTAAGAGGGAGCTTTTGCGATGTTGACTGAAACACTGCTCGGAGAAATCATTGCTCTTCGGACGTGAGCCTTATTCAAAATTTTCCAACAGATATTTTTCCGCTT
>JAZNVA010000222.1:0-5233 GCA_045592565.1 Eubacteriales bacterium
ATCAAGGATTTGTCTTCCTAAGACCGCTTGGCCTCCGACTTTGATCAGCGAAAGAAGCCCGATGGTGATCAGAAAGCCGCGTACGGCGTTTGTTTCTCCAAACCTAAGACTGATGAGCAGGGCGGGGATCATGAAAGCGGCTTCAATTCCCAAGATAAAGGCATTGAACCGCGCCATCATTCGATAGTTCATAGATGCCCCCTTTTACTCGAAAATGTCGCCAAGCTGAAGGATCAGGTTGGTCTTTTCGGTAACCACAACCACGCTGTCACCGGGGAGATAAGAGGAATCTCCTCGGGGGATCTCGGTATTGCTTCCGCGGTTGATGCAAACGATCAGCAGATTCTTTTTCAGCTTCAGATCCTTCAAGGGGATTCCGCAGAAGGGGGTGTTCTCGTCCACGGGAAATTCAAGTGCCTCCGCCTGACCGTCCGCAATGGTGTGAATGGTCAGCGCACCGCCCGTTCTTGCCTGCATGGCGCGGACATAGCGCAGAATGGTATTGCAGCTGAGCCGCTTGGGGCAGATGACGCTTCCCACGGGAAGACTGTCAAGGATCTTGGCGTCGTCCATGCGATCCAGCTTGGTAATGATCTGAGGGATGTTACGGCTGTTGCCGAACATGGAAACGATCACGTTCTGCTCGTCGGTGTCGGTGAGGGTGACGAGAGCGTCGCAAGCGGACAGCCCCTCGCTTTCCAGCAGATCCTGATCGGCGGCGTTGCCGTGAATGATGTTTACGTGAGGGAGAAGCTCGGCAAGCTTTTGGCAACGGGCGGCGTCCTTTTCAATGACGGTCACACCGATGCGATCATCCTCCAACGCTTGCGCCAGATAATAGCTGATGGCGCCGCCTCCCGCCACGATGATACGGCGTGTCTTATGGGTAACGATCCCCAAATTCTTCATCAGAACGGTCAGGTCCTTGCGGGTAGCGGTGACGAAGATCTTGTCTCCCGCTTGCAGGGTGAAATTACCGCCCGGCATAATGGCGTCTCCGTTTCGAAGGACGGCACAGACCAGTGCACGACATTTGACGATACTGTTCATAGCAATGAGGGAGACGCCGCAGAGCTTGCTGGCAGCGTCGATCTTCAGCTCAACGATCTCCACCCGTCCCTTGGCAAAGGAATCCCGCTTAAGAAAGCCGGGGAATTTCAACAGATGCTCGATCTCCAGCGCTGCTTGACGCTCGGGGTTGAAGGACAGGGAAAGACCGAACACGTCCCGCATGGAATATGCCTGCTTGACGTATTCGGGATTTCGGATTCTGGCTATGGTATGGATGCTTGGGTTGAGTCCGTGAACAGTCATAGTGCAAAGCAGATTGATCTCGTCACTGCCCGTGGTAACGATCATCAGATCCGCCTGCTCGGCGCCCGCCTGCTTCAGAGTTTCGATGGATGCGCCGTTTCCCTGTACCGCAATAATATCATATTGTTCTGTCAGTTTTTCCAGCTTCTTTGCATTGGAATCAATAACGGTCACATCATTTTTTTCGGCAACCAGCTGACGGATCAGCGCTTCTCCCACCTTGCCGCAGCCTGCGATCAGTATTTTCATGATTTACTCCCATAAAGGGCGGTTTTGCTTTTGAAAGCCGTCCGAATTTTTTGTGTGTTAGGATCGAATCGTTTTTGACGATGGTTGTACTGCTTTTATTGTTTAATTATAACACCTGATTCCCGATCTGTCAAGATAGGATGGGGAAATATGCGGAGCATCCGCGCCGCGCACAGGGAAGATTTTGCGATGGGTGGCGTCTTTAAAAATTATAAAAGGCGCTTACGGGTGAGTCGTAAGCGCCTTTGTAAAAATCAGGGCTTCTCAAAAAAACGCTTCCACGGACGTGTGGCAAGCAGACAGCAGACCACGCCTGCCAGCGCGATTGCCAGGCAGACGAACAAGCAGACGCGCCAGCCCTGCTTTACCGCCAAGACCGAAATGCCGTAGGTAAACGCCGCCTCACCAACGTAGGTGCAGGAGTTTACAAGTCCCGCTACGGTGGAGACGTTTCCGCTTTTTCGGAATCTCTTGGGAACGTGGGTGATGAGCATCAGATTGATGCCGTGCATACAGCCTGTCATGAGCGTCATGCAAACGATAGAGAGGATCGCGCCCCCCTTGCTGAGAGGGAGCAGAAGAAGCGCCGCCGCTACCGAGGCTACTCCGAAGATCACGGAGGCGCAGAACACCTCGTTGTTGAAGAAACGGCTAAAGAGCGCCCCGCAAAGGGAAAAGCAAGCCATACTGAACAGCGCGGGGAACACGCCGCTGAAGATGGAGATCTCGTTGCTCAGACCGTAGGTTTCCGCCAGATAGGTTGGCATATAGGTGGCAACGCCGTCCCGAAGCATACCGTGGAGAATGATACCGATCACGATGAGAAGAAAGGGGAAAATGGCGGCGCGGGGAATACGGAAGCCTCCCTTTTTTCGAGGGCTTTCGCTCGTATCGGAAACGGATTCGGCAGGCTCGCTTTGGATTCGATTTCGTAACGAGCCCCAAAGCGCCGTGACGACCACGCCAATGGTGGCGGAGAGAACGAGAACCGCTCGCCAGCTTCCGAACCAAGAGATGGCAAGAGGTGTGACCAGGTACAGAAGAACGGTGGCGACCGAGCAGCCCTGACAGACGCGAACCATAGCGTGGCCGTAGCCCTTGTCATCACAGCTGATAACGAGAATTCGTATGATGGGCGGCCAGAGCATGGACTGCGCAAAGCCGTTGATCCCCCAAAGAACTGCCATCAAGGGGACCGAGAAGGGAAGGATGGGAACCAAAAGATTGACGGCGGTGGCGCAGAGCAGACCGCAGAAGATGATATTGGCGGGCTTGATTTTATCCGCGAGCCGTCCGCTGATGAGCTGACCAATACCGTAGGTAACGGTCATGGTTACCAGGATCACCGAGAGGGTGTCCTTGGGGATTCCCGTTTCGGTGATGATCTGCTGGAGACAGACGGCAAAATTTTTTCTTGTCATGTAGCTGCAAAAATAGACCAGCGTCAACAGATAGGTCAGCGCTCTGCCCGAAAGCGTCGCTCTGTCTTGAATGGATTTCATGATGGATATACACTTTCTTTTTCTTTGTTATCGATGCTCGGGAAGGGGAACGATGCGCAGATCGACGCCCCCGTTGGAAAGGGCGGCTTCCATTTCTCGAGAAAGGGGAATTTCGTTGTCTGTGATTATGGCGGGAACGTCGGAGAGGGGGGCAACCCGAAAATAGCTTTGCTTTCCGAATTTCTCGCTTTCCGCCAGGGCGTACGCCATGTCCGATTGCCTCAGCAGCGCGGCGGTCATCATGCCGTCCTGCTCCGTTCCTGCCATTAAACCGGATTCCGAAAGCGCGGTCACCGCCAGAAAGGCGAGATCCATGCGAAAGCTCTGAAGAAGAGACAGGGCGGTCATGTCGCAGGCGGTAAGAGTATCGGGGTGAATGATTCCACCGAGAAGACGGATCGATCCCGTGAATTCTCCGTTGGCGATCTTTTGCGCCAGAATTCCCGCAATGGGAATGGAATAGGTGATGACGGTCAGATTGTTTACGCCGCGAATGGCTCTGGCAAAGCCCTCGGCGCAGGTGCCCGAATCGATACCGATCACCATATTGTCCCGAATAAGGGAGGCGGCGTATTCGCCGATCGCTTGCTTGTTGCGCGCGCTTTGGACCTGACGAAGCTCGTAGCTGGCGTCGCGAACGGGGCGTCGTACCGCTACGGCACCGCCGTGAACCTTTCGAACCAGTCCCTTCGATGCAATGGCGCTCAGATCTCTGCGGATCGTTTCTCCCGAAACGCCAAAGCGAGCCGCAAGCTCCGTAATACTTGCCTTTCCGTCCTTGCGGATCAGCTCGGTTATTTGATATTGTCTTTCCTCGGTCAACATAAGAGCCTCCGTAGCTTTGATAGCGAAAGCATTATACCACAATAATTCACAAAAGTCAATAAAAATACACAAAAATATGTTGATTTTTTTGAATATTAAAATATCCAAAGCGTCTTGAAAAAGTGTGAGGCGTGGTATATACCGTAACGGTAGAGATTTCGACAGAGATTTACCGAATGAGCGATACCTTCTTCGAGGGAACGGTAACGTCAACCCTTACCGTCAACCGTCGCTTTTTATTTTGTATTTCGCTTGTTTTCCTTGACAATTTTCCCGATTTCCATTATAATTATAAAAAAGGAAAGTCTTAGGAAAGGGGGAACGCCTATGCGCATCTATAAGACCGTGGATTATATTGAGCGGGGAAAACGGATCCACGTGTTTTTCAGTGACAAAAAGGACGGAAACTCGGAGCCGATCCATACCCACGATTTTATCGAGATCGTGTATGTTTTTTCGGGAAGCGCCGTTCACGTGATCGATGGAGACGAATATGCGGTAAGGCATGGAGATACACTCTTTGTCAATTACGGAAGCACCCATTCCTATTCCTCGGATCAGCCCTATTCCTACATGAATATCTGCTTTTCTCCCGAAACACTGGGGGATGCGGTGGTGACGGTGGAAAACGCCTTCTCCCTGTTGTCCTTGACCGCCTTCAACGAGATGCGCGCCGATGCCGAGGGGGGGATGCTCTCCTTTGCAGGGGAGGAGCGCGCGGAGGTGGAGAATCTTCTTCGCGGTATGATGCGTGAATACGAGAGGCGGGAGCAGTCTTGGGATACCGTAATGGAGAATTATTTGAATATCCTCATTACCAAGATGCTTCGAAAGGCGCGCCTCGGTATGGCGGAGGAGTCGATGGGCGACGTATGGCAGGAGTTGTCCGACTATATCGATGGAAATCTGGAGGGAGAGCTGACGCTGTCGGCTTTGGCAAGCAAGTGCTTTTATAATCCCTCTTATTTCAGCCGAGCCTTCAAGGAACGATTCGGCGTGTCCTTGGTGGAATATATCGGTCGGAAGCGGGTAGATCTTGCGATGAAGCTTTTGCGGGAAAGCGAGCTGAGCGTGGACGAAATCAGCGAGCGCGCGGGCTTTGCCGACCGACGCAACCTCTATCATGCCTTTTCCAAATATGCAGGTGCTCCGCCTTCTGAATTTCGCGAGGGACGGAAAGGTAAAAAAACGCCACAATCCGCAAGAAGAACGTAAAAAAAACGGATAGAAAAATCCTTTTTGATATGGTACAATAGAGGTATCATAGCAAGGAGGATTTTTCTTTATGAGTATGAAAAACTACACGGTAAAATTGAATTTTGATACCTTCCGCGATAAGGTCT
>JAZNVA010000223.1:0-4142 GCA_045592565.1 Eubacteriales bacterium
GTTGCCGACAAGAAGGATCCCGCAGCCGAGGCAGCCGCAAACGCCGCAATGGCAGGCGGCGGCATGGGCGGTATGTATTGATCCCAAGCCAGAATATTCAAAGGGAGTATCCTTGCGATACTCCCTTTTTCCCTTTACAAAAGAACGAGTGACCGTGACGATCACTCGTTTGTTCTTTATTTTTGGGGATCCAGATACTTCCAATACGCCATGATATAGTTCATTCCCGACCAAACGGTCATTACAAGGCAAAAGGCAATCGTCGCCCAGCTGAGGGGAACGATATCGGTGCGCCAAATCAGCTCCTTGCCCGACACTGCCTCGGCGATCATTCGGGTAACGTACTGCACCACGGGCTCTAAGAACACGGTGGAAACCGCCACAATCTGGGATACGGTCTTGATCTTGCCCAAGCTGTTTGCCGCCACTACGATGTTCTGCCCCGTAGAGACAACCAATCTCATAGAAGTCACCGCAAGCTCGCGGAACACGACGATAAGAAGCGTAAAGATCATGATCAAGCGGAGATTTTCAAACTTGTAAAGAAGGACAAAGAAGGCTCCGATCACCATAAACTTATCGGCAATGGGATCCATAAATTTTCCGAAATCGGTGATCAGGTTGTGCTTTCTGGCAATTTTTCCGTCCAGCATATCGGTCACCGCCGTACCGATAAACAGCACTGCGCTGATCAGGCAGGACAGATAAAACGGGATCACGCGGTCGGGCAGCATTCCCACGATCAAAAGCACGGGAACCAGACAAAGACGGAGTACCGTCAGCTTATTGGGTAAATTCATTTTCATCGTTGAGATCTCCTTTTCTCACATTGCATCTGTTTTCAGAACGGCTCTGCCCATCAGGTCATAGTCCAGCACCTCGCGGATCTTGACCTGCACAAAGGAACCGGGGGCGATCCGCACGTCGGATCGGAAATAGACCTTGCCATCAATTTCGGGAGCGTCCTCGGCGCTTCTGCCGAAATGAACCTCGCTGACGGGATCGTAATCCTCACACAGCACGGTGATCACCTTTCCGATCTTGGTCTGATTCCGCGCCTCGTTAATATCCAGTTGATCCCGCATAAGGATATCCATTCTATCCTGCTTGATCTGCTCCTCGATCTGGTCGGGCAGGTCATACGCCGCAGTTCCCTCCTCGCGAGAATAAGGGAACACACCCGCGCGCTCGAATTTCGTATTATGCACAAACTCGCACAGCTCCTCGAAGTCCTCCTCGGTCTCGCCGGGGAAGCCTACGATAAAGGTCGTTCGGATCACGATATCGGGGATCTCTCGACGTAGCTTTTCGATCACTCCCCGCACCATCGCGCCGTCTCCGTGACGATTCATCGCCTTCAGCATGGAATCACTGATATGCTGAAGGGGCAGATCAATATATTTAAGAATTCTGGGATTATCCCGAATCTCCGCGATCAGCTCGTCGGTCACCTTATCGGGATAACAGTACAGCAAACGGATCCACGGGATCTCCGTCGCCTCTGTAATCCTTCGGAGCAGCTCCGCCAGACGGTACTCCCCATACAGATCCAAGCCGTAGCGCGTGATATCCTGCGCCACGATGTTCAGCTCCCGCACCCCGAGCGTCTCCAGCTGCTTTGCCTCGGCAATCAGATCCTCCATGGGTCTGGAACGGAATTTTCCGCGAATGGAAGGGATCGCGCAATAGGCACAGCGGTTGTCACAGCCCTCGGCGATCTTCAGATAGGAATAATATTCGGGGGTAGTGAGGATCCGATCCCCTCCCAATCTCACCGTGTCCTTATCCTCAAAGGAGCTGTATTTTTTCTTAGAGCCCTTCTTTTTCTTGACCGTGACGGCTTCCACCGCCTCCACGATATTGTGAATGCTTCCAACACCCAGCACGGCATCCACCTCGGGCATTTCTTCCAAAATACTTTCCCGATAACGCTCAGCAAGACAGCCCGTAACGATGATCGCTCTCAGGCTTCGATTCTTTTTCAGCCACGCTATATCCAGTATATTCTCAATGGCTTCCTTTTTAGCACTCTCGATAAATCCGCAGGTATTGATAATCACTACGTCCGCCTCGGTCTCATCGGGGGTGATCTCATATCCCGCCGATGCTACCTCATGGAGCATGATCTCGGTATCCAGCTGATTTTTCGGACAGCCCAATGACACAAATCCTATCTTCATATCGTTCAAAACTCCTTTTTCAAAAAGCAATCAACAAGCTCACAGGGATGATCCAGCACAGCGTGCGCTCCCGTTTCGATCAAAAGCGTCCGCTCCCGATATCCCCAGGAACAACCCAAGGCAAACATTCCCGCATTGAGTGCGGTTTTCACGTCCACCTCGCTATCTCCCACAAAGGAGCACTGCGCAGGGGAAAAGCCGAGAGACTCGGCAATCCACAGCGGAACCGTAGGATCGGGCTTCTTAGGGCGCTCGGTCTGTCCTGCCACATAGGCAAAGGGAATCTCACCGAACAGCTCCTCTACGATCTTTTTTACGTAAACGTCCTGCTTGTTGGAAAGAACAGCCAGAGTATATCCCCTCGCCGCAAGAGCGGAAAGACTTTCTGTCATACCCTCGTAAATACGGCATCTCCGATAGGTCTCCCCGTATCGCGCATTGTATTCTCTCAGCACCTCATCCACCAATGCCTCATCCGAAGCCCGCTCGGCAGGAAGCGACCGCTTCACCAGATCTCTTGCGCCCGTTCCGACTGCGGCGAGGATTTCTCCGTAATCTCTGACGGGAAACCCGTACTTTTCCATAACAAGATTGACACCGTCCCGAATTCCATCAATGGTATCGGCAAGTGTTCCGTCCAGATCAAAGATCAAAAGTCCCTTCTCCTTCGGAAGATAAGCGGGCGCGAACAGTTCCATTTTCGTCTCCTTACGAGTCATTTATCCTATACAGTATATCACACTTTGTTCCTTCTGTCAATGAATCCTCCCTCCTTCTGTAAATTTTTTCGACGTTTTTTGCGATTTGCACAACAACTTTTTTCGAAAAATTCAAAAAATTGTCGTTTCACCTCTTTATTATCCGAAAAAAATGTGATATAATAATAAATTGTGTAAAGTTTATGTATTCTTAATTTTGATTTTTTGAAGGAGATTACGACAGTGACGAGAACCGATCTGAGAAACATCGCCATCATCGCCCACGTTGACCATGGAAAAACCACCTTGGTCGACGAAATGCTGAAGCAGGGCGGCATTTATCGTGACAACCAAGAGACCGTGACCCGCGTTATGGACTCGGGAGATCTGGAAAAGGAGCGCGGTATTACCATTTTGGCAAAGAATACCGCCGTGCATTATAAGGACGTAAAGATCAATATCGTAGACACCCCCGGACACGCCGATTTCGGCGGAGAGGTAGAACGGATCCTGAAGATGGTCAACGGCGTACTTCTGCTGGTAGGCGCCGCCGAGGGCCCCATGCCCCAGACCAGATTCGTTCTGCAGCGCGCGCTGGAGCTGAATCACCGCGTGATCGTCGTCATCAATAAAATTGACAAGCCCGATGCGCGTCTGGGCGAGGTAGAGGATGAGATCCTTGAGCTTCTCATTGATCTGAACGCCTCCGACGAACAGCTGGACAGCCCCATGATCTATTGCTCGGGCAGAGCGGGAACCGCAACGCTCGATCCCGATAAGGAAGGCACTGACCTGATTCCTCTGTTTGATAAGATCCTCGACTATATCCCCGCCCCCGAGGGCGAGGAGGAGGGAGAGCTCCAGCTTCTGGTCTCCTCCATCGATTACAGCGAATATGTGGGACGCATCGGTATCGGTCGGATCGAGCGAGGATCCATCCGCGCCAATCAGGACGTTTACATTTGTAACTATCACGGAGAGCACCCCCCCAAGAGAACAAGGATCGTCTCTCTTTACCAGATCGACGGCTTGAACCGTGTACCCGTGGAGACAGCAAAAATGGGCGATATCGTCTGTTTTTCGGGTGCCGAGAACATCACCATCGGAGATACCATTACCAGCTTGAACGCCCCCGAGCCCCTGGAGTTTGTCAAGGTAAGTGAACCGACATTGGAAATGACCTTCGCGGTCAATGACAGCCCCTTTGCCGGAAAAGAGGGTAAGTTTGTTACCTCCCGTCAACTCCGCGACCGTCTCTATAAGG
>JAZNVA010000224.1:0-3369 GCA_045592565.1 Eubacteriales bacterium
GGGGTTCGAATCCCTCTGCCTCCGCCAACCAAGCCCCGATTTTCGGGGCTTTTTTAGGAGGATTACCATGTATAAAATCAATATGAATAACAAAACCGCCGAAAAAATTGAAGAGACTACCTTCGCTCAAATGGGGCTAAGGGAACGAAACGATATACAGGAATGGATTGCCAACACACCGGAGGTTTTGGAGTATTCATCAGAGTTGTTGATTATCCAAAAAGAATTTGATGGATTCAGCGATACAGACAGGCGCCTTGATTTGTTGGCTTTGGATAAGCAAGGAAATCTTGTAATTATAGAAAACAAAAGAGATGACACGGGAAAAGATGTGGTATGGCAGGCAATCAATTATGCTTCTTTTTGTTCCACGCTAACGTCTCGCGAAGTAGTTCAGATATATCAGGCATACCTGAGCTCTAATCAAAAGAACGAGGATGCCGAGCAAAATATTAAAGACTTTTTTGATGATGACTCCGTTATATATCCCACCAACACGCAGAAGATTATATTGGTTTCGAGAGAATTTAGAAAAGAGGTCCTTTCCGCTGCCCAATGGTTAAATTCCAACGGAATCGATATTACCTGTATTAAATTTACACCGCACCTGTTCGAAGGCGAAATATTGTTAGAGGTAGATCGTATCCTTCCGCAGGAGGAGATGAAGGACTACACAATCAAATTATCAAGAAAAACAGCTGATGTAAAGAATCAAGAAATCATGCAAACCAAAGGAATTGAACGCAACATCCGTTTTTGGAGACTGTTTGCAACAAGATTCAATCGCCAGCACACCGTCTTCGAAAACATAAATTCGTGGGATAATAATAAATCTTCTTGGATTGGTGCTAGTGCTGGAATTGGACACGGGCTGTATTTTAATTTTGTAATCGCGGATCAAAAATACCGAGCAGAACTTTATATAGACAATCAAAGAAATCCGCAATACAACAAGGCCATTTTTGATCGCCTGTATGCGAATCGAAACTATATTGAGGAGCAAGCTCAACCCTATACAGTAACGTGGGAACGATTGGATGATAAGAGGGCATCAAGGATTTTCATTGGCGACAACCAATATCCTTTGACCGAGACCGATAATTGGGAGCAAGTAATTGAATTTTTGATTCATGCAATGGAAAGGTTGATTGATTTAATCAAAGAACAGGAAGTTTCTATCAGAGATCTTGGATGACAATAATCAAAAGCACAGTCCCACCGCGATGGTGAGGCTGTGTTTTGCTTTACTCCTTCTCCGTAAAGAGCAGGATCGTATTCAAATGCCATGTTGACTTATGGACGATCTCGAAGGCGAAGTCGTCGGTGAGAAAGTCCACGAGGGCGGTCTTGGCAGGATATATTTTCCGCTGATCTGAACGGCGAAGATGCGCTTCTGACGAATATAGGAGAGCACCGTGTGCGGTGAATAGCCGATGATCTCGGCGGCTTTGTCGGCGGTGAGGGCCTTGCTACAAATATTGTGTGCTTCGCGTGGAGAAAACTACTTGAAAAATTTTCGATTCTGTGTTATAATAACCGTAACAATTAAGGAAAGGCTTACAGACAAAATTTTGGCTTGTGCAAATTTGATTTTAACTGTGGGTATTTCTTACAGCAAAAGCCTTGTGGATGGATTTGAAGGTCTGTAAAGTTTTCCTCGACGGATACTTTTCATAAAAAAACAGGGCAATTGATTTTTGTATGCTTTTTATTCGGTTTCCCGAAACCGATCCTAAAAAAGAAAAACGACAGTTTGAGAGGGAGTTTTTATGCTTTTTAATTCGATCCATTTTCTTGTCTTTTTCCCGATCGTTTTATTCCTTTACTTTATTGTCCCCAAGAAGTGCAGAAGCATCGTGCTGTTGATCGCCAGCTACTATTTCTACATGAGCTGGAATCCAACCTATGCCTTGCTGATGCTCTTTTCCACGGCATCGACCTTTTTGGGTGGCATTCTGCTGACGCGGGCGCAGGACAAGGGGCAAACACGAGGGGCAAAGGTGATATTGGGAAGCGTTGTTGCCATCAATCTGGCAATTTTGTTCACCTTTAAGTATCTGGATTTCGCAATTTCCAACCTGAACACCGTTTTGACGGCGCTTCACATTCAGATCGTCAGCAATCCCTTTGATTTTCTATTGCCCGTGGGTATTTCCTTTTACACCTTTCAGGCACTGGGCTATATTATCGACGTTTACCGAAAGGACATTGAAACCGAGAAGAACTTTCTTCAGTACGCACTGTTCGTTTCCTTCTTCCCTCAGCTGGTAGCCGGTCCCATCGAGCGCTCCGGTAATCTCTTGCGGCAGATCCGAAATGTTGATAAGATTAAGATCTCCTATAAGAATGTGACCAACGGATTGGTTGTCATGCTCTGGGGATTCTTTATGAAGATGGTGATCGCCGATCGAATCGCTGTGGTAGCAAACTACGCTTTTGACAATTGGTGGAGTCTCGATTCCTTTGCGCTGATTATCGGCGCGATCGCCTTTGCGATTCAGATCTATTGCGATTTCGCCAGCTATTCCACCATCGCCATCGGCGCGGCGAAGGTCATGGGCTTTGAGCTGATGGAGAACTTCAACGTGCCCTACGCCGCTACGTCTATCAAGGATTTCTGGGGACGGTGGCATATCTCCTTGAGCACCTTTTTCAAGGATTATCTGTATTTCCCGCTGGGTGGAAACCGCAAGGGAAAGGGGCGCACGTATCTCAATCTCTTTATCGTATTTATGGTAAGCGGTATCTGGCACGGAGCCAACTGGACGTTTATTTTCTGGGGTGCTCTCCACGGTGTCTATCAGATCATCGGGCGCATGACGCTTCCCGCGAGAGACAAGCTTTACGATAAGATGGGCGTGGATAAAAAGGCGTTCTCCTTTAAGTTCTTCAGGATCGTATTTACCTTTATTCTGGTGGATCTGGCATGGATCTTCTTCCGCGCTACCACCATTACCGAGGCATTTGGATACATTGGGCGTATCTTTACGCAGGCAGACCTGTGGTCCTTGTTCAATGGTTCGATTTATTCGGTAGGGCTTGCCCGTCCCGAAATGAATCTTCTGATCCTTTCGGTGGTGGTGCTGTATCTGGTGGATATGCTTCGATATCGCAGGGGCTTGCGGTTGGATCAGGCTTTGGAAAAGGAAAATATCTTCTTCCGCTGGTTGGTGATCTTTGCCATGCTGTTTGCCGTGATCGTGTTCGGCGCGTACGGCGTGGGCTTTGACGCTCAGGACTTCATCTATTTCCAGTTTTGACGGGGAGGGTCTAAAATGAAGAAAAAGATCGTTAAAATCATTTGCTTTATCTGCCTTCTCGCATTGCTGTTGGGAGGAATCAACGCCGTGTTCAAGTTCAAATACAGCG